>CALELH010000611.1 GCA_937902595.1 uncultured Myxococcales bacterium | reverse complement strand
TTGGGACGCATCCTCACAGTGGTCGTATGGCTCCTCGCGATGACACCGCTCAGCGCCCACTCGAACAGCCGAGCTGAACTCGACGCTCAGCTTGAAGCGACCGTCGCCCGCCACTTGGGTATCTTCGTCACACTTCCCACGCAGAGAGATCCGGCCGAGCACATCGCATTGGAAGGTACAACCTTGAGCCTCGGGTTTCTAAGGCCGCTGGCTAAGGGGTTATCCACCGATATATGTGATGGTGGACGCTGGCTATTGGTCGGACGTCTTGAGCAGACACGAGGCGCCCTGTCACTCTTCAAGAGTGCCACGAAGGTCCAACGGATTCGCCTCCAATTCGTTGATGTCAGGACGACGGTGCATCCCTCCGCTAAGGGGGTGTATGAGCAACACCGAACAGTGATTCCACAGATTACGTTCGAGATCAGCAGAGAGCGGGCGCTGAAGCTTGATCCTAAGGTTCTTCGCAGAACGCTGAAAGGACAGAGGTGCAGTAGCCTCGTCCGCTCTCTCTTAGACAAAGTCTCTGTCGAGATCGGCGGCGCTCGCTAACCAGGTAGCGAGCGGAGTTCAGAAACAGGACAACTCCTCAGGGACGCAGTCGATATCGTCAGGCCCTGGATCAGTGGGCCCTTCGGCGGCGATCCACGCCACGACCTTTCTGAAAGCACAGGCGTTCTCATCTTCGAAGCAGATTGCGTGACCCAGGGATTCTTCGGCTCCCTTGAGGGCAACTCGAAGCAGTCGACTCTCAGCGGGCGTCGCCAGATCAAGGAAACGCTTCGCCTGTCCATACTCCTCTTCCAAGAGCGCCGAAGATTTAGGTTCAGGACTAATTTGGAGATCTCCCGTCAGAGCGGTGTGACAACCGGTGCCACGACCGGAGCATCCCACATCGCGCAACGCAGACTGCACCGCAGGGAAATCCTCCTGACTCGGGCGAATGGGGAGCACAAGGTTTTCGACCTCGCCACACCCCAATGTACCCATCAAGAGCAGGGCGACCCCACATAGACGAGCGAGCCTCATAACTCTGTCTCCACGACCCCCTGACCACGTAAGATTGCGCCACGGGACATGTCGAGATCAGCGGGGGTCTTCACGGGAATAAACCTCGAACTCTCTCCTAAACGCGCCACCTTAACGAAGGCCGAATCAGTGAAACTAGTCAACTCGCCGACCAACCTCTCAAACTGAATCACCTCCTCACCATCCACTCTCTTGGGGACCGCGAACCAAGTGAGCTCAGCAGGCCCCGCCAGCGCGGCAGCATCGAGCCAAAACGTGTTCGTGTTAAAGACCGGCACCTCATCCAACTGAGCGTCAGCGGCGAGACGAAACCCCTCGATAATCTGTAGGTGCCCATCCACTCGATACGGAGCCCCTCCCTGGTCACCGGGAAATCGATCGACGACCTCCACCGTGACAGCTGCTCCCTGAGCCAGGTGGAGACCAAAGAGAGCTGGCTCAACTCGAGCGACAGCGTTGTCCACATTGCTAAGCAATAGATGTCTTCCCCCGGCGCCCAGGAAACGCTCGAGGAGCCCGCTGTCCTTCAGTCCAAAAACTACATCACCGTGGCCTGGCCCATAAAATGACGCCTCGCCCTCTTCGTTTAGAAAGAGGCTTCCATCGGGTTTGAACCGGACCGCCCAACACTGGAGAAAGCTCCAGATCCGGTTCTGCGGATAACCAAAGAACGCGTTGTCCGCTAGGTGCTTCAAAGTATCCTCATGGGTCGCCTTGCTATTCATGAGAATGATGATGGGTGGCTCTCCGCCTACGGAGGCTGCCGCCCGCAGCGCGTCCCGTATTTTGAGTCCGAGGAAAGACAGCCCGGCAGCTACGTCCACGGTCCCCTTCACCACATTGCCGAAGCGAGTCGCCATCCCTCCGTTTAGGATCACGAGCCCAAGGGCGCCGGACTGAATGGCCTTCGACCCGCCCTCTAACCAAGCGGTATACTCGGCTTCCGTCTCACTGAAATCTAGCCATGAATCGGCCTCTGGCGCCTCGACACGACCAAGAACACGATTGGCAGCGATGAGATCATCCCCATTTGCCAAACGCTGACCGAGAGCCTCAAAAGCAGAGACGTCGAGGCCGCTCTCAGCGATGGTTCGCCTAATGTACTCAGGTAAGATCACGTCGCTTCCTCAGCAGCACTACCCTTCTTACCGAGACCCACCAGGAAGAACTCAACGCTCTGAGATCGGGTGCTCTTCGGCTTGACGCGTTTCACGGAATCAAACTCAGCTCGCAGCTCTGCGACGAAGCCCTGGACATCCTCACCCTCGAATATCTTGCAGACAAAAGCGCCACCCGGAGACAAGAGGGTAAGGCTGACCTCCAGCGCTCTCCGACACAGCTCGACCGAGCGAACATGATCCGTAAACCGGTTCCCTGTGGTGTCCGGCGCCATGTCGCTTGTGATGACATCGTATGGACCCTGCGCCAGGTCGAGTAAGACCTGGACCGGAGTCTCAAAGATGTCGCCTGCCATCGTGGTGACGTTGGGCGCCATGGGTGTCACGAAGGTGCGATCTATGCCACCAGCGCGGCCCTTCATGCCGACCTTTCGAGCGATAAATTTGAGCCAAGAGCCAGGGGCGCAACCGAGATCAAGGACACGCTGCCCAGATCGAAACAAGCGATGTTTCTTGTCGATCTCCTGAAGCTTATAGACGCTTCGAGCCGCGTACCCTTCTTGCCGTGCCTTCCGGCTGAAGTGATCGGGATGTCTTCTTTGTGCCATAGCGACAACCTGCACGAGGGACCCGTTCAATTCAAGCGATGAGGTGATCATCACCCGACTAAACCAAGGTGTTCTGCGGACGACCCAGCGAGAATCCATGACTTACGGCCGGTCGCGAGCACGACAGTGCGCAGATTGATGCCCACCGTCTTCGCGGCATCACATAGCGTCGCCGCGACATCTCGCTCAATGGTGGTTGGTGGTCCGCCGGGCCGAAGCAGAGCGATCCACCACTCGTCGTGACGATCTTTCAGCATGTGAGACAAAAAGCCTCCTATGGGTGATAGACCGCTCAACCCTACTCCGCTCGCCAAGGTGATGGCGTGCTCGTTCAAACGGGGACGGTAGGCCAAGATCGCAGTCTGACCGATGGAGACTCCACCGCGAACAGCCTGAAGCTCAATCATGCCAGCACCTTGACTCATAGAGCACTCACAAGACCCTTCTCCAAGCCAAGAGCTCAAACGAAAAGCTGAAAGCAATCGGCGCGCTCTCGTAGAGCCGATGCCATGAACGGCTGTCAGGTCTTCGATAACAAGGGAGAGCAAGGTCCGCGACGCGCCGTACCGGTCGATAAGGTTTTGAGCCGGTCGACGCCCAGAGCCCCGGTCGTGAATGCCCATAACGCAGGTCAGTAACCCGATCAGATCTACCTCTCCACCTCGCTGAGATGATTGCTTTTGCATATTGCTGTTCAATGGGTCTCCTTCTGCGATTCGTTGTCCTGTCTGGTGCGACCATTAAGCAGGGCGCGTGCCAGCTGATTTGACGCAGAAGTGACGCGTCATCAGTGGGGCGGATCCGTTCAAAGCGTTCAAAACGTCCAAATACTGAACCGATCCCATCGCTTCCCTGAAAGCAGTAGGTCAGCTAACCTTGGAGCATGGACTTTAGCGCCGAACTTTATTGCCTCTTACATCGTGGTTCCTCTGGTGATCTCGAATATTACCAGCGGCTCTGCCAGGGCGCTGATCGCGTCTTGGAGTTAGGGTGTGGTGATGGGCGAGTCGCCCAATCTCTCGCCGAAGCAGGCCACCGCGTACTTGGCGTCGATCTCCACCCCGGGATGATCGAGAGAGCCGAAGCTTCCAAGAGATCGCTGACGGCGTCTGCACGCGATCGGTTGGACTATCGCGTAGCGGATATCAGTCAGCTCGAGGTCGAAGGTCTCTTCGATCGAGTGGTCTTGCCTTTCACCACAGTGTTTTGCCTCAGCGCAACTGAGAAGCGGTCGTGTCTGGAGAGCGCTCTCCGCCACCTAAGACCCGGTGGGCTCTTTGCGCTGGACACGTACGACGCGCAGATCTTCCTAGATGAAGACTGGGGCGACGACGACGACTTCGTCCCCATGACCATGCTCACTCACGAAGGTGCAGAGCTCACGATCTTCGAGCGAACCCGGACGAACCTCGCTGAACAGATCGCAGATGTCACATACGGACATCAAATACACAGCGGACCGAAGGCAGGTGAGTGGATCGAGTACACGATCAGACATCACTACTGCTCAAATGGCGCCTTATACGCTCTCCTGAAGGACGTTGGATTTGGAGACATCGAGGTGTTTGGTGGCTTTGACAAAGAGCCACTTACGGGAGACTCAGAGCGAGTAGTCATCACGGCGCGGCCTCCCGAACAGCCCTAGGGCTCCCGAGGGTATTCCCAACTAACAAAAACGCCAAAAACCGCCTTAGGATAAGGCTTTACGGCCCCATTCGAAAACTCGCCGCATAAGAATTATTTCGCCAATCCGGCCGCAAATTCTTATCAATTATGTTATCGTGCGACTAAGAGGTGCGAGTACCTCGACGAAGTAGTGCGCCACACATCTCATCGACGAACGCGTCGGTGAACACATGGGTGTTGGGGCCGAGATGGCGTTGATCAGGATGGTCGACGAGGAGACGTCTCGGCACCCCAACATGGGTCTCCATTGTGCGCTGTGGCGCCCTGCGAGTTGTCGGGGTGCAGTCGGTTAAAGCCAAGGAGGCGGAACCATGGGTCTACGCATCAATGATCCTGTTCTCGGGATGAGTGTGTCCCGAAATTTGGCGAGCGCGTCGGTACGCGTCTCGCGCAACTTCGAACGCCTGGTCACAGGTAAGCGAATCAATGGTGCCGCTGATAACGGCGCTGACTTCATGATCTCGACGGGGATGAACTCGCGCCTGCGCGTAATGGGCCAGGTCATCCGAAACGTAACCGACGGCGTCACACTTGCACAGACAGCCGACTCCGCGCTCAACGAGACCACGCTCCTCATGGAGCAGATTAGACAGTTCGCTCAGGAGTCTGCGAGCGCGCCCCTCGACTTTAATCAGCGCTTCTCTCTCCAGGTAGAGGTCGATCATCTACTCGACGAAATTGACCATCTAGGATCGACCACTGAGTTTAATGGGGTCTCGTTACTGGACGGACAGATCTCTACTCTGCGACTTCAGGCCGGACCATATTCGGGGGATGACATCACAGTGCGCGTGCGACCTGTGAACACCTTTGATCTTGGAAAACATGTTCGAGAGGACGGCTTCGAGGTCGATCCAACCATCCCCATCGAAGTCGACAGCGTGCTATTGAATCAGATCCTGATTCGACCCACGGTCGCAAGCGACGACCCCAACTCAGTAGCGATGCCTGAAGGCTCGGCCATCGCCAAGGCAAAGGCGATTAATGACGCCTTCAACTTTACTGGGGTGGCGGCCAGCATATACCCAACGGAGGTGTTCGGGTTCCTCCCTCTCGGTGGGACGCTTGATGATCTAAACAACATCAGTATCAATGGGGTCACGTTCGCTGGATTCGAGGTACAGCAAGCCGACGCAGACAAACGGCTGCGCAATGAGATTAACGCTCAAAAAGACCAAACCGGCGTGGTCGCGTCCGTAGACGACAGGTACAACCTGATCCTCACCGCGACGGATGGGCGTAACATCGAGATCGAGACAAGCAGCTTTGAGGCTGCCGAGATTACAGGGTTAAACGATGGGTTCCCTGGGGTCGAAGTGTACGCTGGAGCTCTGATGCTAAAATCAGGATCAACCTTTGAACTGGAGCTGTCCGGATTAGATATGGATCTCGCTCTCGGTTTTGGGGATGGGGTAGGTCGCTACCACTACTCTCCGGCGTCGGTCCACGCCATTGGCACCATCGACATCACGACGCCCCAAGAAGCGGAGCGAGCCATCGAGATCGTCGACGTTGCGCTGCACGAGATCCAACGTACTCGCGGTGAGCTTGGAGGCGTCCTGGGTCAGCTTGAGTCGGCGCTCAGCACGACGGAGACCCGCAGGATTCACCTTGAGCTATCTCGCCGACAAGTCGAGGACACTAACTTCGCATCGGAGCTCGCTGACTACGCCAGAAATCACATCGTTCAGGAGGCGAGCGCCTCTGTGCTCGCTCAGGCTAACTTCGGAGCTGATTCGGCCCTCGCGCTGTTGAGGCATTTTGAAGGGCCCCTCGTGGTTGGCGGGCGAGGTGTTCGGGATCCAGTTATGCCTGCCATCGACTATTCTCGGGCGAGCCGCTCTGAGTTTGGACTCTTCGGCCTCGCCGGAAACCCCTTCGGGTTCAGCGGTAAGAGCTTCGAGAGCTCCTTCGGGATCTTCGGTCACAACAAAGACGACGATTAGCTACTTAACGCTCGCTCACCGGACGCGCCACTCCAGCTGAAATCAGGACCCTAGAAATGGGGCCTGGTGCGGCATCCCATCTGGACGTATCCTCATCACCGTGCAAGACCGCGAACTAGAGGAGAGGTCCATGGAGACTCAAGAGATCGCTGATGTCGTCAGCAGTCTAAGAGAGACATTCGACGGCGGCCACACCCGCTCACTGAAGTGGCGAATGGGCCAGCTTCGCGCCCTGGAGCGCATGGTTAACGAGAACAGCGCTGACATCATCCAAGCCTTACAAGCAGACCTAGGCAAACCTTCTTTTGAAGCGTGGGCCGCTGAGATCGGAGTCGCCCTGCGCGATGTCAAAGAGATGATGAAGCACGTGTCCGGATGGATGCGCACTGAACGCGTTGGCGCTCCGCTCATCGTTCAGCCGGGTAAGGGTGAGATCTATAAGGACCCACTCGGGGTCGTCCTGATTATCTCCGCATGGAATTATCCGTTTAACCTCGTTATCGCGCCGATGCTCGGAGCCATCGCTGCAGGAAACGCGGTGGTCGTAAAGCCGTCTGAGGTCGCGAGCCACACCTCTGCCATCATCGCGAAGTTGATGGGAGACTATCTGGACACCGAAGCCATCCGTGTCGTGGAGGGTGGAGTGCCCGAGACAACCGCTCTGCTCGAGCAGCGTTTTGACCACATCCTGTACACCGGAAACGGTACGGTCGGACGTATCGTCATGGCCGCCGCCGCCAAGCATCTCACACCAGTCACTCTCGAGTTGGGAGGTAAGAGTCCGTGCTACGTCAACCGAACGGCTGACTTAGAGACGACCTGCAGACGGATCGCCTGGGGTAAGTTTACCAACGCGGGTCAAACATGTATCGCACCAGATTACATCCTCGTCGATGAGTCCATTCATGACCGCTTCATTGAGCAAATGGTCGCCACCATCCGTCAGTTCTATGGAGAGAACCCTCAGGAAGGGCAACGCATCTGCCGAATCATTAATGAGCGACACCACGACCGACTCATGGCGCTCATGGACAGCGGAGATGCCGCCGTCGGCGGCGTCGGTGACCGAGAAGACCGCTACATCGCCCCGACGGTGCTGACGAACGTCGATCCTAGCTCACCTGCTATGTCTGATGAGATCTTTGGACCTATTCTGCCAGTTCTAAAGGTGTCGGGTGTAGACGCCGCCATCTCTTTCGTGAATGGGCGACCTAAGCCTCTGGCGCTCTACATCTTTACAAGTGATGACCATGTCTCTAAGGAGCTTCTGGGCCGGACCTCGTCTGGTGGAGCGACCGTGAATCACACCATGCTTCACTTTGCCGTGTCTGATCTTCCCTTTGGTGGAGTTGGGGAGAGCGGGATGGGCGCCTACCATGGCCGCGCGAGCTTTGACACCTTCACCCATCGTAAATCGGTGCTCAGGAAGCCGTTCATGATCGATCCCTCGATCATGTATCCCCCCTATGATGAGAGCAAAGAAAAGTGGCTCAAGCGCCTCATGTAAAGGCCTCTTCTTCGATCAAGTCTGGACAAGCGCCGTCTTCGAGTTAGACTGCCGCCATCCATTGTAACTGATTCAGGTAATGCAGATGAGAATTCAAACGCTCTGGTCCGCCCTATTAATCACTCTTTTCTTCGGTCTGACAGCCTGTAACAAGCCGTCTAAAACCGACTCGAATGAAGCCAAGACGGCGAGCGCCGAGAAGGCACCCAAGCCTAAGCTAAAGAATCCAACCATCACGCCGATTCCAGCGGCAAAGGCAATCGTCGAGAAGCCAGCTCCCAAGCCGGCCCCTAAGCCAGTGGTTCCCACCGCGATCCCAAAGGCTAAGCCTCCCGTCGCTGCTCAAGGACCTTCACCTGCGCTCTTCAACCCAGCGCTGGCGAAGCTACAGGCGCCTACAGCGTTTACCGTTCGGTTGGAGACGACCCGAGGCGACATCTACATGAACGTGAATCGTGCCTGGGCTCCGCTCGGAGCCGACCGGTTCTTCAATCTGGTCAAGGCCGGATACTACACCGACGTCGCGTTCTTCCGCGTGATCAAGGGCTTCATGGCCCAGGTCGGAATGAACGGTAATCCTAAAGTGAACGCAGCCTGGCAGAGCGCGGGCATCAAGGATGACCCAGTTCGAAAGAGTAACACCCGCGGGACCGTCAGTTTCGCGAGCCGTGGCCCAAACACACGAACGACACAGTTCTTCATCAACTTTGGCAATAACGCGCGGCTGGACAAGATGAAGTTCTCTCCATTCGCCACCATCGACGCACGGTCCATGCCCGTCGTCGACGCCTTGTATAATGGGTACGGCGAAGGTGCTCCGAGGGGCAAGGGACCAAGCCAGGGCCAGATCACTCGTCAGGGTAATCGCTACCTTCGGGCGAGCTTTCCTAAGCTCGACTACATTAAGCGGGCGAGCGTGGTCTCGGTAAAGACGGCCGCCCCTGCGCGAGCCGCGACCCAGCGACCTCAACCAATGGCCGCTACGCAGCGAACCGCTCGACCTGGGCCAGCCTCGGCGACGAGAGCGATCGCTGGGCCGGCGAAGGCGACGGAGCGAGCGCCGGCCAAGTTCTCGGTCACCTTGGAGACGACCAAGGGAAACATCGTAGTGGACATGGAGCGGGCCTGGGCCCCAATCGGGGTTGACCGCTTCTATAACCTGGTGCGCATGGGCTACTACACGGACGTCGCCTTCTTTCGAGTTGTGAAAGGCTTCATGGCGCAGGTCGGCATCAGCGGTAACCCGCAGGTCAACGTCGCCTGGCAAAACTCGAATCTCAAGGACGATCCGGTCAAGCAGAGTAATAAGCGCGGATGGGTGACCTTCGCGACTCGCGGGCCCAACACACGAACCACTCAGTTCTTCATTAACTTCACGGACAGAAACAGCTTCCTCGACCGCCAAGGCTTCACCCCGATCGGTAAGGTCACGGCGGCGTCAATGCCGGTCGTTGACGCGCTCTACGGTGGCTATGGAGAGGGTGCGCCGCGAGGCAAGGGACCAAGTCAGTCATTGCTCAAGAAGCAGGGCAACACCTACCTTAGAAAAGCTTTCCCTCGCTTGGATTACATCAAGCGTGCGCGCATCACAGCGGCGGCACAAGCACATTAAGCCGGCCTCTAAGAGGCGTGTCCAAGATGCAACACGGGTACGGCCACCTAAGAATGGTCGAGAGCTGGTTGGCTATGGGAATACCTAGATACCTTTCACTCATAGTCATCCTACTCCTACCTGCGTGCACTCAGTCAGGAGTACGGAGACTCGTGAAGACCGGCGATGACTCGAGCCCCGTGAAGATCCGCGTCGCGACCTTCAACGCCTCCCTTAACCGAAACGTCGCTGGTCAGCTGCGCGCCGAGTTGACGACGGGTGACTGCCCACAGGCCCGTAATGTCGCTGAGATTATTCAACGAACGGCGCCCAACATCTTAGTGCTGCAGGAGTTCGACTACGATGAAAGCGGCGTGTCTCTCACAGCGTTCAGAGATCGCTTCCTAGGGGTCTCACAAAGCGGCGCAAAGGCGCTTAAGTATCCCTATGCATACGTACCGGAGATGAACACGGGGCTAGGGACTGGTCTTGACCTCGATCGAGATGGACGGACAGATGGGCCCGGCGACGCCCAAGGGTTTGGAAAACATCCTGGCCAATACGGGTTCGTAGTCCTCTCCCAGTTTCCTCTGCTCACGGAGCAGGCGAGAACCTTCCAAACTCTACTTTGGCAGGCGATGCCCAACGCGCTGATACCCAAGGACCCCGCTACAAGCAGCGGCCTCTGGTACACCCCTGAGATGCTGGCGAAGCTCAGGCTTTCATCCAAAAACCACATAGACCTCCCCGTCAAAGTGGGACATCAGGTGATTCATCTCTTGGTCGCTCATCCGACTCCACCAGTCTTCGATGGCCCAGAGGACCGAAACGGGCGCCGAAATCATGACGAGATTAGAGTTTTCGCGGACTACCTAGACACCAAGGCGGCCACTTACTTGGTGGATGATGCCGGCCATGCAGGGGGATTAAGCGAGGAGCAGTCCTTTATTATATTGGGTGATATGAACGCCGATCCTGTGGATGGTGACAGCACTAATTTCGCCATTAAACAGCTCCTAGATCACCCTAGGGTAAACGAGCGGGTCGCCCGAGGGGACATGCGTCCCAAGAGCGCGGGTGGCGCTAAGAACGCCAAGCGGGCCGACGACAAGGGAGCTCCGGCCTTCGATACAGCAGCCTGGGGCCTCCGGGTCGACTACGTGCTTCCGTCAAAGGACCTTAAGGTCAGCGCGAGCGGTGTTTTTTGGCCGACGACCGATGAGCCATTGGCGAGGCTGGTAGGATTCGACGGCGAGACCGCCGCCAGCTCTGATCATCGCCTGGTTTGGATCGACATCTCTGTCGACTGACGTAACCTCAGTTCGGCAGCCCCTCCAGTGCCTCACGGGTCAAGAAGCGAGACTCGACCGCCGCGTAATCAGCCTCGACGTCAAGCCGAGCGAGTACAGAATAGAAGCCGAACTGAAGGCGATTCACGAAGAAGAGTCCGTCTGGCAGCGGAACATAGCCGTCCCCCTCTCCCTTTCGAAACTCCTTAAAGAGGGACTTCATCGTGTCCACCAAACCGACGACATAGTCTCGGGTCATGTGGAAGGGGGCCTCGCTCAGCGGCCGAAAACATTCACGAACATACTCAAGCGCCCTGGGTTCGTAGGCGCCCCCTTTCAGCTCCAGTAACCCCCTGGCGGCGTCGTCGAAGGCAGCGAGATCTCGATGTCGAGCAGCCCAGTGCATCGGTCGAGCGTACTTCAAGCTGCCGGGTCCCAGAGGCTGTACGCAACCAAAGTCCATGAAGATCACGCCGCCATCAGGGCGAAAGAAATAGTTTCCAGGATGAGGGTCAGCGTTAAAGAGACCTCCAATGAGGTTCGACTTATACACAAAGTGCCAGAGCGTCTCCGCCCAAAGCTTCCGACGATCCTTTGGCGCTTCGCAGGCCTCATCGAACTTCATCCCCTCGACCCACTCGCTGGTGAGAACTCGCTGTGCGCAGTGACTCGATATCACTTCAGGTATCTGTATGTGTTCGTCGTCACGGAAAAGTTCAGAGAACAGGCGCTGCCTATCGGCCTCCAAGCTGTAGTCCAGCTCCTCTCTAAATCGCTCACGAATCTCCTCAAGGATATTTTTTGAGTTGAACTTTCTAAGTCCACCCACGACCCCGAGCGCTCCTTCAATCAAACCGGCGCTCTTCAGATCGTTCTCCATAGCCTCTGCGATGCCAGGGTGCTGAACCTTGACGGCGACGACCTGTCCGTTCTTGAGCACGGCGCGATGAACCTGTCCGATGGAGGCGCTGGCAACGGGCTCCTCCACCCAAGTCTGGAATAGATCTCCCATAGGCTGACCAAGCTGGGTCTCAACCAGCTCTCTAACCGCAACGGGAGACGAGGTCGGGGCGTTGTCACGAAGGCGCTTCATCCATCGCTCGTAGTGATGGCTCTGCTCCTCGGGAATCACGCCATCAACGTAGCTGGCCATCTGTCCAATCTTGGCCGCTAAACCTCGAAGCTGCCCAAGGCTCTCGGCTGCCTTCTTGGCAGCGCTGTCTGCGTCTAAGCCCGCGAGTAAAGTGGCACCGGAGCGGGCTGTCGTTCCGGCGACGCTGAGCAACCGTCTCAGTCTGCTGGTCGGAAGTTTTCGGCGGTCACTCACAGTAAGCCTTCACCTGTTGATCCAAGACCGACATTGTAGCGTTCAATCCTGGTAATAGCAGGTAAACTGTGGCGCTCATTTGTTCCCTTCATTTGTTCACGGGCAGGCCTAAGTGCCTCCTTGGATCAGTTTGGAGACATTCCACTAAAGAAAAGGGGACTTTGGATGATCCATAGTGAGGCCCCCCAATCAGAGAGCCAGCGCTGACCTAAACTCATTTACCCCAGAACCAAAAAACAACCAAAAAAACGCTGTCAAATAGGGATTTACGGCGACCCAACTCCTTGGTCAACGAGAGTCAATAATGGCGAGGTTATGGTGTTTATCTCTGGTCCGTATCAGTCCCATAATTACCCAGAAACCCAACGTG
>CALELH010000610.1 GCA_937902595.1 uncultured Myxococcales bacterium | reverse complement strand
CCTCGCATCATACATTCTATGCGATGGTGATTACGCGAGGCGGCTGATCGAGATCGGCCGCGAGGACGCCCACAAGCGCGCCGATCAGATACGGGCCTTCTTCGCCGATTGATAGCCTCCCCATTGAGCATTATGAGCGCGGAGACTAGGACCTTGGTCTTGGCTGTCGAGCGTGGCGTCCTCACCATGAATCTGAGGGCGACCCAAAGAGGGGGATGTGCTCGGCGTCAGCGAAGGATCGCCGCTACGGCTCGGCGGACATATCGACAGAGGAGGTCCTTGACGATCTTATCAGTCGCATCCTCATCCGCCCCGGGCCTCACCGTTGACTGGACCCTCTTGGGGGAAAACCGCGGCGGCGTTCATACCCCAGGCGGTCGCGCTTTTGATCGGTATGTTGTCTGTGGGACAGGTCGGTCGTGAAGCGCCGCCACCAGCGCTCCGTGAGGGCGCTCCCGACCGAATTCTATGGGGTCTCAATGATTAGGCACCGCGCCGTATTGCTTGCGCTATTCGAGCCTAAATGTCCGACAATACGCCTCTCAAAATACCGAAGGCGAACGCGCTCTCTCAATCATCCGGTGTGCGATTGAGCATGGGAACGTGAGTCACGGAGAGCTTCATTGGTCATCACTCTCGAAGAGAGCAGGGACAGCATCAGACTTCCGCTGAAGGAACACCAGGATTCACCAGGGGCGCCTCATCGCAGCCATGGATTGGGAACTTTTGGATCGGTCTCGCTTTCAAAAGAAAAAGGAAGCGCCGGGAATAAGTAGATGACAGCGCGATGTCTAACTAAAGCGGTCCGGTGTTAGGGGGGTATATGTTTGCTATCAGGCGTGGGGTATCAGGTCGACGTGGATTCTCTCTAATCGAGTTCATGGTTGTACTGGGAATCATCGGTGTGCTGTCCGGGATTGCCATCAACAGCTACTCTCGATACCAGACGAAGGTTGTGGTGTCGGGGGAAGTGTCCATGATGCTGTCGCCCTGGATTCGAGATTGCCGTAGTCATCAACACGATGGGTCTGCGTGTTGGCCCTGCTTTGGTATCAGCCACAACCTCAGCTTTGAGCCTGGTCAAGATGGCAGCGTGTGTCATGTGTCTGTCAAACGAGCGGGTCCCAATGTCAGCGTTGGGGAGTGGGTGAGCGTCAGGGTCGCTGACACGGGCTCAATCATCTACGAAGGGCCCCTGGCCGGATATATGCGCTGACCCTCGCGGCCCTCATAGGTATTCATTTAACCCCCAAGCCCCGAATCCAGGCAATGAGTTGATTTGCCTACGCCCTACGTGACGTCCTATGCTTCACCATGGAAGGTGCATTTGGGAGTCCTGTCTTACTCAGGCTGGCTGACTGAAGCCACCGAACGACATGATTCCGCCAGCAGGGGCGGTTCGGGAGTGACTTCGGATTCATGAGCTCTTATCTGGCATATCGTCCGCTGCTCCTTGCGATGCTCGCGTCGGCTATGGTGACTGGATGCTCCGATGATGAAGCGGGTGGGGCCAGCGACCTCATCGACGCCTCGCCGCTTGATGCACGGGCTAGTCTGGATCAAGACAGTGTGCGGGTGACCGATGGACAAGGTCTGCAAGACTTGGGTCTTCAAACGATCCCACTCGATCCTGATCGAACAGCCTTTGCGCTACCGATTCATCGCGAAGATCGACATCAAATCCAGACGTCGCTGATCGTGGGGGTCGACCACGACCCGACATCAGATGGAGCGCTGATTTGTCGGAGCTACGATGGTCGCGGCTTTCCTGCTTGTTACGATGGCCACGATGGCACGGACTTCATTGTCTGGGGAGGCTTTGACACCATAGACGTAGAGGATGTTCGCGTCGTCGCGGCTGCTCCCGGCGTCGTGACCCGAATAGAGGACGGCAATTATGACCGCTGTCACGGGGATCTCGGAAGCGGCGATGTGTCCTGCGATGGACATCCGGTGAGGTCCAATCGGATCCACATACGTCATCAAGATGGGCTCGAATCCAGGTACTTACATCTCAAGCGAGGCTCTTTGGCAGTGGATGAGGGGGACGTTGTAGCCTGTGGTCAGCTTCTCGCTCTCGTGGGATCGAGTGGACGGTCGGCGGCGCCACATCTTCACTTCGAGGTGCAGAGCGATGACGGTGAGATCATAGACCCATTCGCGACGGTTGTTCGAGGGGCTGACTCCTACTGGACCGAACAGAGCATCGCCGATGGAATGCCAGGATCCGTGTGCACGCGATGAAGCGCTGCTCCATGGCTGGAGATGTTGGCTAACTCGCTAATTCTTAAGTTTTAATTCAAACTATAGCTAGCCTTGAATGACTCGGAGATGAATCATGGCGTTGACGCGAATCACGATATCTTTTTTGGGGATTCTCACGACTCTTCTGTGCCTATCCGGCTGTATCCAGCGGAGCGGGAGTCAGAGTGACCCCGAACCTAGCCCTTGTGAAAATGTACTCTGTGGCGAGCCCTGCTCCACGTGTACTCCGGGTGATGATGAGTGTGTGTCTCTCGCAGAGGAGACGGTGTGTGATGCGCAGGGGGCGTGCGTCTCTAATTCTGGAGCTCCGTTGGGATGCGACGCTGACGAGTGTGTACCTGGCTCAAGCTTCGAGTCTGCCGATGGCTGCAACACCTGTGAATGTCCAGCGAGTGGGCGTCGTGGAGACGCTCGCTGTACCGAACGAGATTGCGATCGAGAGACCTGCCAAGCTGGAGGCGTCTTTGACCGTGGAGATGGGTGCAATGTATGCCGATGCCCAGAGAGCGGTCTGAGAGGTGAGGCTGTTTGTACGGAGCGAGACTGCGCAGAGCGCTGTGAGCCAGGCGCCCAGTTTCCTGCAGCCGATGGCTGTAACTCCTGTGTCTGCCCTGAGAATGGTCAACGGGCAGGCGCTGCGTGTACTGAGCTGCCTTGTGGACCTCCCTGCGAAGGAAAGGGCTGTGGCGATGGCTGTAACCCCCGGACAGGGGCCGGCAGTCAAGGTGACATTCCCGATGACTCCGCCGGTGCACCACCATCGAACATCCAAGTCGTCCGGTACGAATGTGATATTCGTGGAGAATGCGTTGACTCGGAGAGCCAGGCGCTTCATTGCGAGGACCGATGCTTTGAGGTTCTGTGTGGCCAGCCCTGTTTGAATCTCTCTATGCCATCCGCTGACCGAGCTCCTTCACCAGGGCAAGGTGGTGCACCAGGGATCGAGCTATGCGACGCCAATGGGCAATGTGTTTGGACGGATGAAGCGGGGGGCGTGGACTGCCCGTCTGCCTGCGATGGGATCCCTTGTGGTGAGCTCTGCGAGCCAGGCTCCTCTGGAAGTCAGGAGTCAGAGGAGCCCGATGATTCAGGTGAGGGTGCGCCTATCGCAGAGCCACCGGAGTATCGTTGTGACCGCCAGGGAATGTGCGTTGCGAATTGGAATCCTAGCCAACTCATGTGCGATTAGCGGTAGGTATCAGCTGTCTATGTTCTCGGTCAGTATGAGGACTGAGGCGAATGTATCGCGATGGTTCCTGTATCCAGAGGGATGAGAATCCAGCCACGACCGCCTGGAGCCGATTTGAGCCGACTCTGCGTCTGCTGAGATGAACCCATCAGATAGGAACAGAATGGCCCCTCGACCGCAGTTGAGCGCCGCAGGGGGTACCTGAGCATTAGGCGTGACCGTCAGTCGAGAGAGAGTGAGCGCACCCGCTCTCCCGATCTCTCGATGTTCCCCCCAAGGCTCATTAATTGTGGGGGCGCTTATCTCTGCCTTGCTCATTCCAACTTGAACGCTCGCGAGAGTCGAGCCCGGCAGAGCACCGAACTTCGTCAGTTTTATGTCGACGCGTTCAATGGCAGGACGGGTTGTACCTGAGATCGGGTCGAGCAGCGCCCAACGCGCGATCATACGTGCGGCTGATTCGAGCAATAAGAATTGACCCTCTTCGAGGATAAAGGTGACCTCCCGCGCGAGATCGGCGTAGTTCAGAGTCTGGTTAAGATCATCGCTTACGGCCGACGCTTCAGCGTCAAACTCAACGGTCAGGTCGACGCGAAGTTGCTGGGTCGTGTTTCGCTCATGGGTCCATACGCCGATCTTGCAATCGACGCGGAGGTCTTCGATGTGAATCAATGTGCGCTGCATGAAGTGGATCTACCACTCACTCGGGGTTGTGGAAACACCCCTGAGGATTCGGTGCCGTCTCAATCGTCCCCACGGTGACTAATTGCTGTCCAAGGGTTCGCCAACGTTCGAGGCTCATCTTGCCAAGCGTCTCCGCTTCGCCCCTCACGTAGGGGGTCGCGATTTTGGCCGCGATGTTCATGGCCTCAAGGCTCATGGCAGGATTGAGTTTGTCTAGATCTCGATTGGTGTCCTCAGGGTTCTCTAGGTAGGTCTGCCATCCACGTCTGAGGGCCCGAACAAAACGTCTCACGGTGTCTGGATTCGATCTGAGGAAGGACTCGTTGGTGGCGAGGAGTACGCTATACGGATTATACCCGCTCTCTGCGACAGAGAAGATCTTGGTAGGGATCTTCTCTAGCTGAAGTGTGACGGGTTCGGCGAAGATAAAGACAGCCTGCGCTAGGGCCTTGTTTCTCTTGAATTGAGCGAGTCCACCCTGACTCGGCACCAGACGAAGACGCTCGCCACCGTAGCGGTAATTGAGCCACTTCACGAAGGCGTGCCCGGGCTCCACGGCGACCAAGTGGTCACTCTTCCAGAGCGCCTCTATAGATGAGGGAGCGCCCTTCGCATGGGTGACGATGCCTCGAGGGAATTGGTTGAAACAGGCGTATACTCCCACCAGAGGAGCGCCTTTGGCGCGGAGAGTGACGAGCTGATCACCACTCACGACACCAAACTCAACCGCTCCGGTCGCGGTGAGCTGGGGTGAGGCGACACCGGGGCCTCCTTTGATGATCTGTACATCCAGCTTCTCTTCGGCGAAATACCCGTACTTCTTAGCCGCGTAGATACCACCAAACTCGGGTTCGGGGACCCAATTGAGTTGCACCCGGATCGGCCTCTCGACGTGAGCTGCTTTTCGTTCTTCTTGGTCGGCTCCGGGAGACGCAGGGGTCTGACTCGGTGGGGCGAGAAAAGCCCAAGCCGTGAGGAGGCAGAGTAGAGCACCGCCGATCTTTAGGGCCATCCTCTCACCCGCCTCGGAGTCGCTATCGGTCACGGTGACCCGTGATGAGGCGTGCCACGATCCGATCATCAAACCCGACGCCAGGGTCACGAGGCCGAAGAGGGCGAACCCTACAATCGCCGAGAGCATGATGGCGGAGAAGACGAGCTCAAGTTGGCTATTGCGTAGCCCTGAAGCGATGAGCGCGCCGATGGGTGGATCATCGAGGATCCCGCTCACGAGCTCACCAACGACGGCTCCGATAACGCTGAGTCCAGCGGCAACCCGAAGTCCGGTAAAGATTTGGGGAAGAGCCGCAGGCAGCTCTAGCAATCTCCAGCGTCTGGTCGCGGAGGCGCCGTATAGGTGAAAAAGCTCCTTGAGCCTTGGATCGACCGCGCGGAGTCCGTCGACAGTATTGGCGATCACTGGAAAGATCGCCACGATACATGCCGACGCCGCGACCCCCATCACGCCGTACCCAAACCAGATGTTCAGAAGGGGGGCCAGGGCGATGATGGGAACCATTTGGAGTAGATTCGCGAGCGGGTATACCCCTCTCCTTAGCACTCCGAAACGTGCGAGCAGAGTGCCTGAGATGATGCCTAACCCCGCCGCCATTAGGAAACCAAGCAGCGCTGCTCCACCAGTCTGGAGCGTGGCCAGCAATAGAGTCCGGTGAGTATCAGCGCCGCTCAGAAGAAACGCGAGAACGTCGCTTGGCGCCGGCAGCACATACTTGGGTACGTCGAAGAGACGTACGCAGTCTTCCCAGAGGAGCAAGAGAACACCCGCTGAGACCACCGCTGGCCAGACTGTCTTAAGCTTATTGGTCACAGATGCTTCCCCGCGTCTCTCAGGGCGTCATGGGCTTCTGATACATATCGACCAAACTCTGGAGTGAGGCGAACCTCGGAGTTACGGGTACCTAGGTCGATGTGCATGGTCTTCGCGAGCCGACCTGGTGATGGAGACAGCACATGCACTGTCTGTCCTAGGTAGATCGCCTCGGAGAGTGAGTGAGTCACCATGACCACTGT
>CALELH010000609.1 GCA_937902595.1 uncultured Myxococcales bacterium | reverse complement strand
TCTCATTGGTTCGACGGAAGGCAGTCGCCTCGATCGCGCCGTCATTAGTCAAGAAGAGATACTTGTTGAGACGGCGACGGGGAACTTGGTCTTGGACATTACGCTCTTTGGTGAGCGGCGCGGTGTCAATACCGCGGAGATCGTCTCAGGGCTGACCGCCCGATTGGCGCCGATAGAAGCTCTGTTGAAACGAGAATCATAGGCTCAGGCTAGCGACTTGTGCTCGGGCTGGCCCACACTTTACTAGATCTAGATTTGGACCTGCACTGAGTGTGATGGGAGCCATGGACGCAGCAGGGCTCGATCCGCTTCGGCCTCATTGTCGAGGTCACCCCCAGAAGGCATCGTGAAGGGACCCGCTGTGCTTGCTTTACCTAGAAGCAGCCGAAAGGCGACCATGATGTCGACCAGATACCTGCGGACCTCTTGCAGGATGCTGTGACTGCGGCCTGGACGATGGGTCATCTTGTCGACGATACGACCAATCGCCTTCGCGAGGGTGAGGCTCTGTCGGAAAAAGCCGCGTCGCTCCCTTGAAGATTCGAGGCCTCGAGCCAGGCCGATCTTGACGACCATGCTGTTGACATGCCGCCTCATCTCGTTGATGAGCGGACGTGGAATCCCCGGTCCACTCGAGAGAAACCAGTCGACCGAGCAGGACAGGCTGTTCACGGAGACCTCAACGCGCTCGAGGTAGTTTTCGTGATCCCTAAGCATTTTCGAGTCTTCCCTTAGATTCCTTACGACTCATGCAAAAGTACGCAGTGGGCCGCGAGATGTTACATCGCGTGAAGATCTACGGTCAGAGTGAGCACCTGCTTAATGTCTGGGGTTCGGTCATGACGCCCTTTGTCTACGACTCAGACCCTGACTCCGGTGTCCACATCGAGGCGGGCGTGTGGCGAGCAGGGCGGCTTGGTAGGCGCGGCCTTGACTAGGTATTGAGGGGACGCTTCGGGATGTATCGAGATCGCTTCAGGGAAGACGGTGCAGACGCAACTAGGCTTCCTGTTGCTGCCGATAGTGCTTCGGCGAGCTGCCAACCCGCTTCTTGAAACAGCGCGAAAAGTAATAGGGATCCACGAAGCCAAGCTCTGACGCGATGTCCTTTACGGACCAATCGGTCATCGAGAGATAGCTACATGCGCGCTGGATCTTGAGCCTGAGTAGGTATTCCTTCGGTGGGATTCCGGTCTTTTGACGAAAAACGACCGAGAGTCGAGATATAGAGAGACCTGCGTGGTTGGCGATGTCCTCCAAGTTCACGTGCGAGTTTACGCTTCTCTGCATGAACCGAAGAGCCTTATCTACGGGGGACACGCTCCCCTCTGTCATCTCGAGTCGGCCAGGGTAGATCAGCGCCGACATGATGGACCAAAGTCGAGTGCTGCCGAACGCTAGGTTGTGGTAGGCGAGGTCATACTTCAGTGACTCGACGACGTCGCTAAAGCTTCTTAGCCATGGTCGTGTGAAGTTCATTGAGTGAGGTACCCCGAGTCCAAGCGGCGTGAGCTCTTCGACAAGTCGAGGCGCGACATTTCCCAGGAAATGAATCCATCCTACTTTCCACTCGTTACCATCGACCGAGCCATAGGTGTGCGCTGTATTGGGTGGCAGAACAAAGTACTGGTTTGCTTGAACCAGGTGGCGGTTTCCTCCGTACTCGCAGAACCCCTCTCCGCTCAGACAAAATTGGATAACGAACTCGCCAGAGCCCTTCTTCCTCTCAACATAGTGATCTGACGCTCTGGGGAAATAGCCAATGTCGGTGAAATAGAGCTCTTGGCAGAGGGGGTCCTTGGCGAGCTGTTGACGCTGAATGGGGCTCAGGACGATGAGGGTCTCACCTGGGAATCCTTCGCGGCGCCAATGTCCCATCGCTCTACCATCTCCCCTAAGTTCAAGAGTCAGAGTGAGTGTTTTCCAGTAGGAAAGTCCATCAAAGATGTCTCATAGAGTGATTCTTAAATGGGCGCAACAAGCATCAGAGCCATGGGGAAGACATCCGATGGATTAGTTGAGTCCGCGGACGGAGAGTCGATATTCGAGATTACATTCTTGGGCGATCCCTACACCTTCAACGAGGATGATATAGGTGCCCCCGTCGCCTCGGAAACGCCGCTCCCCCCAGCCGATGGACTCATCCCTATTGCCCAAGTTGCGACCGGCCGCCAGCGGGTTTCCCGCCCGGCAATCATCGACGTTACGGAAGAGGTAAACATTGTAGTCGTTGCCAGCAGGGATCTCGGAGAGCCCTACATTAAAGCTCTCGCCATTGCCTGGAGCGTTGAGGTGATCTTCGGTGTGAACGCAGTAGTAGTCGCGATCTCCGACTCTATCGATGGTCGCGTTAAGGGACGTGTTTACATCGGGAACGATGGAGCCATCTGCCCGAATCTGATTCAGGACAGTACACGAATCGCAGGTGTCATTTCGGGCGGGTCTATCGAACTGGTCGGGCTGGTCAGGATCAACACCGTCGCAGTCCTCATCGCGGCCGTTCCCACAGATCTCAGCCTCAGGCCCTTGACCTTCAGCGCACTGGCTAAACTCTCCCCACTGACACAAAAGGTTACATGACTGAGCTTGGACACCCGGGATGCACTGTCCCACCGCGGTCCCACATGCTTGTTCGATTCGTTCACCCGGAGCGCAGGCGCCCTCGTCAGCACACACGCCCCAGTCTTCCCAGATGCAGAGGTCGTTACAGGCACGAGATCGCGTTCCACAATTCCCACATTCCTCCATATCCGTTTGTCTTGGGGAGCATTGGCCACCCTCATCGCACTCTCCGAACTCGCTCCATTGGCACTCATCGTTGCAGGTGCGTCTGCGGACCGCGCAATTGGGCCCACATGAGACGCCTTCTTCAACCCCTGGCTCGCAGGCATCCTCGGGCTCTTCGCAGGCGCCCCACTCACCCCAACCGCAGCAGTCGGAGCAGCTTCTTCGGCGCACTCCACAATTGCCGCATGGCTCGGTCTCCTGTGCGCCAGGCTCAGGACATGCAGACGGCCCAGCACGACCGCAATCGACGGTCCATTCACATGCCAAGGAGCACGTTCGACCTAGATCTGGGCAGAGCTCGTTCTCGGAGGTTTCATCACTTACTCCGGGCACACACTCTCCCTCAGCGCTGCACGGTTGCCAGTCTCCCCAACGACACTCAGCGGTACATCGGCGGGTGTGGGTACCGCAGTTGCCGCACGGGGCTTCTTCAGCCTCGCCGGGAGAGCATTCATCGATGGACTCGCTGCACTCTGACCATGGCCCCCAAGTTGCGCTATCGCAGGAGCGCTCGCGGACACCGCAGGTGCCGCAGATCTGAACATCGGCGGGATCACCGTCACCGCAGGCGCAGTTCTCGGGGGCGGTGCACATCGTCCAATTGCCCATCTTGCACAGCTCCCAACCATCGCCACAGGCGTTGGCGCAAGAGCGGGCTATCTCTTCATCAGTCTCGCCGTCGCAGTCATTGTCTTGTCCGTCACAGAGCTCATCTTCCGGTGCCCGCGCAGTACAGTTGGTCCATGTTCGATCGACACAGACCTCGGTGCCGGCGCAGCTCTCGTTTCCGCAGGGGCGTTCATCGCCGTCTTCGCAATTCTCGCATCCGTTGTTGAGGACGCCATCACAATCTTCGTCTTCGTCGTTTCCGCAGATCTCGGGGTGAACGATAGGCGCAGTGCAGAACCGCCAGACATTCCCCGCGCACATCTCTTCGCCGATACCACACGCCGTCTGGCATGGTTGCCTTTGGCCTTCAACGCAGCCTTCGCACCCCTCGTCGGTCTCGCCGTCACAGTCGTTGTCTCTACCGTCACCACAGACCTCTGTCGTGGGCTGCGGACAGGGGCGCCATACGCCGTCACGGCAGGCTTGTGTTCCTCCGCAGACCGTGTCACACGCCCGCTCTTCCCCGTCGCTACATTGGTTCGCGAAACACTCACCGTCTACGCAGCGTCCATCTGGGCAATCACTATCTTCGCGACATCGTGAGTCATCGATTTGGCAGACGCCCTCGACGATGATTTGTCCTGGGGGACACATCGCGCCGTCACCAGTGCTTACGATACAGCGGTTCTCTTCGCAGCGTTGCCCTTGCTCACAATCCGAGGTGAATCTGCACTCCGGTGCCTCTTTACTGGATCCGCGAGCACAGCTTACGGCAAGAGACATCGCTACGCAGAGAGAGAGACGAATGCCCAACCCGTATATCGTCCGTCCGAATCTCATCTGCGGCGTCCTCCTATTGAGTGTCGTTTCCGTGTACCGAATCCCAATCTACTATACAGACACGCCGGACTTGAAGTGCTCATCGTCCAAACCGCGTCAGGAGCGTCCCCAACCTCGTCCCTCGGAGATTGTTGGCCGGCACAGGGGTCAGGCTGGCGAAGTTGATGTACCGTCTGAAGATGTATCCTAGGTGTGCGCTGATTCGCTCTGAGGTTAGCTTGAGTCTACGAGCGCCGCTGTATCTATCGGGGAGTTTTGTCTCGATTACTCTCTTAATCGTTGAAGAGAACGAAGGCCAAGCGATGCCCGAATTGAGTGTGTACCTAGATGAGAAGAGTGAGTCACTTGAGCGGCCATTTACGTGAACGGGTTCACGCTCCTCATGCCAATACTTCTTTTGGAATTGTGACTTGAAGGCGTCTTCTTGAGCCGTTCGATCCTCGAACACTGCTCGCTTTGAGCTCGCCGATACATATTGATTTTGGAGCTCATCTCTATTGTCCTCTAGGCTCTCTAGTGAGCACGCACCCAGCATCGCCGCGACGGCGAAACAGATAAACCGAATCATTGAGCACCTCCCGTGACCCTATGGGCATAACCGATGTTGGGTCTCTAGCTTTGGATACGTCGATGTGCCTTGGAAGTAACATCCGAGGCACAAGAATAGGCCCGCGCTCGATACGTAAGTGGGCCATTTAAAACGGCCAGATTTCAGCAATACAGCTCGTGTTCGAGTGTGACGGTCCGGTTGGGGAACCTGTCCATATGCCTATGTAACTATCGTCACCGCTCTGCGTACCTAGTTCAGCCAATTTAATGAAAAGGTCGCCTCACGGGGCGTCGCTGGGAGTTCGCCGTGGAACGGGTCTCGAAGCTAAACACAGACAGCCCGATCGGATATCGATTGGGCGCCTGGGCACAGGAAAGGTTTGAGCCAGAGAACGCAGTCCTTTTCTTTGTGCTGTATGCAGCCGCTCTTCTACTGGGCCGCAGCGTCGTCACCTCCGGTCCGATTGAGGTCCGAGTGGCGGATCTGGTTGGCTTTATTGCGGTGTGGTCTTTCTTCCTGATGCTCAGGGTCTTTGATGAGCATAAGGACTACGACCTTGATTGCCATAATCATCCTCACCGAGTGCTTCAGTCAGGTCTCATTACCCTTGGCCATCTAAAGGCCTTAGGACTCCTAGCTATAGCCGCTCAAGTGGGCGCCTCAGTCTACCTGGATCGTGGTCTTGGTAGCATCTCAACAGCCTGGCTCGCCGTGATGGCTTGGAGCTGTCTAATGGCGGTCGAGTTTTTCTGTGGCGAATGGCTAGAGAGGAGGTTGGTTCTCTATGCCGTCTCCCACATGGTCGTGATGCCGATGGCGTTGGTTTGGATGGCCCAGATGGGCGCCGGCGCCGCTCAGTTGCCGATGAGCATCGGCTGGTTGGCCGCGCTGTCCTTCCTCACCGGCGCTTCATTTGAGGTGGCGCGGAAGATGAAAGCGCCGGAGGATGAGCGAGAGACCATCGATTCATACACCAAGGCGCTCGGCGTTGCGTGGGCGCCTCTCGTCGTACTCTCGCTTCTGGTTGGAGCGACGATTGTCCTCACGGTCGTGATCTCCGGCATCTTTGACACCGCGATGTCCGGCTATTGGTATGTCATCATCGTGGCGCCACTAGTTCCGGCCGCGTGGGCGCTTCTTCGCTTTCGCAGGGCACCCTCGGCTGCAGCAGGCAAGTTGTGTGAGGCCATGGTCGCCGTGGTGATGCTCTCTGGATATCTAGGTCTCTTGGTTGCCATCTTCCTTGAGCGAGGTTTCGCATGGAGTTGACCCAGCGAGCCCCGTCAGAGTTTGCTGCGCTCACCCCGATCGAGGCCTTCCAGGCCGGCGAGAAGGTTGTGGGGGGCAAGGCATGGGGACTCTCACAATTAGCCGCTGCGAGCGCCTCGGTCCCAGTCTGGAAGGTTGTGCCTGCTACGGCGTGCCGAAAGGCGATCGAGGACTCTGGGCTGTTGGGGAGTTTCCGTCTCAAAATGCAACAGCTTCGGGGCCTGAACCCACAAGAAGCTCAAGACCGCGCTCGAATCGACCAGATATGCCAGACCATGAGAGAGCAGGTCGAGTCGCTGTCTGTGACCGCTGTTCTCAGTGAAACAATGATCGATCTGGTGGCAGAGTTGGGAGACGGGCCATTCGCTGTTCGTAGCTCGATGGTTGGAGAAGATTCAGGGAGTCACTCTTTCGCAGGGCAACTGGACTCATATCTATTCCAGCGCCCTGTGGATTTGCCTAAAGCCATCGCCCGTTGCTGGGGCTCCGCCTTCTCGAGCCACGCTACATTGTATCGCCTACAAGCTGAATTGTTTGACGTCCCTTCGGTCGCGGTTGTGGTCCAGAACATGGTGTCAGGGGCCGTCTCTGGTGTGGCCTTCACGGCTCACCCTGTCACGGGGCGACGCCAGCATACGTTGATCACTGGTGCTTGGGGACTAGGCGAGGGGATCGTGAGCGGCGCCTGCAATACGGACGAGTATATCTGGTCTCACACCGGCCATGAGATCTCCGTCACGGTCGCCGAGAAAGACCTCATGGTGATCCCTCGCCCAGACGATGAGCCGGGCACCATGGAGCATGAGGTACCACTGGATCGCCAAGATGTGCGCTGCTTGAGCGTTGATGTCGTCGCTGAGTTAGGTCAGGAGTTAACGCGACTACAAGCCCACTTTGGTGAACCGATAGACGTCGAGTGGACCATCGCTGATGAGCGGCTCTACATTCTGCAGGCCAGGCCTATCACCTCGTTGCCTCCAGAGCCCGATCTAGCGGCACCGATGATCGTGTTCGACAACAGCAATATCCAAGAGAGCTACTGCGGTGTCACGACGCCTCTAACGTTCAGCTTTGCTCAGAACGCATACGCGAGCGTCTATGCTCAGACCATGAGGGCGGGTGGTTTATCTGAAGGGACCATCAAGCGCCACGACGGCCTTCTTCGAAATCTGCTTGGGCTGGTCGCTGGCCGCGTCTACTACAACATCAACAATTGGTATCGGGGCCTTCTGCTCTTACCGAGCTTTGGGAAGAACAAGGCGGATATGGAGCGAATGATGGGTTTGGAAGAGCCCGTCGACTTTGTCGAGGACACCGATTTAAGCCTGATCGAAAAGCTCAAGAGGGTGCCTCAGGTGCTGGGCACGCTCCTTCGACTCATTTTTCAGTTCAGTCAGCTGAAGGTGTCCGTGCCTCGCTGGCTTTCCGCGTTTGAAGTCGCCTACGCGTCCATCGATCGTGACAGCCTACCAAAGGCCTCGTTGAGTCAACTCATGGCGACCCTCGACCAGCTGGATGAGTCCATGCTGGAGAACTGGCACACACCGATCATCAACGATTTCTACGTGATGATGTCTGTGGGCAAACTTCGGCGTCATTTGAGTTCGGGGTCGGTCGCTGACCCTGATGACCTCATCAACCGGTTACTCGCAGGCGAAGAAGACATTGAGTCAACGCAGCCGGTACGCCGTTTATTGGAGATCGCATCCGAGGTGCGCGCCGACCCTGTGGCCGTCAGAATCGTCAATGAACATGATCCCTCTCGAGTCGTTGATGCGTTGCGTGGCCACAGCCTGCGAATCGAGGGCCTCATCGACGATTATATCGAGCGATATGGTGACCGGTCTATGGGAGAGCTCAAGCTGGAGACCATCACTCTTCGAGAAGACACCACCTTCATGGCTCATGTCTTGAAAGGGTATGTCGCCCGTGACGACCTCCGGCCCGAGGTGTTGAGCCGGCGAGAAAAGACGCTCCGTTCCGCAGCGGAGTCTATGATGAGTCGCTCACTGACCCCACGTAGGCTGCGAGCAGCTATACGCTCGCTTAAATCTGCACGGTCAGCGGTCAAGAACCGTGAAGCTATGCGCTTAGCGCGCACCCGTCTGTTTGGGTTATACCGCCAGGTCTATCAAGGTATTGGCGTGCGTCTGAGTGAGCGTGGTCATTTGGCGCAGCCTCGAGACATCTTCTATCTCACCATCGATGATGTGCGAGCGTATTTTGAGGGCCGGTCTCCTAACGCAAACCTGAGCGCTCTCGCCCAGACGCGACGCCTAGAGTTTGAGGCCTATGGAGAGCAGGAAGTACCTCACCGGATCGAGGCCACAGCTCCAGTTTACCAGAACATGCCGTGTCCCGAAGTTGAGTTGCCTGACACCGAGAAATCAGCCGCCACCCTAAGAGGTGTTGGGTGTTATCCCGGGGTCGTCGAGGCTGAAGTAAGAGTGATTAGATCTCCCCAGGACGAGCTCTCGGTGGACGGCCAAATTCTGACTGCCATGCGGACAGACCCAGGGTGGGCTCCACTTTTTCCAACCTGCAGTGGCATCTTGATCGAGCGGGGCAGCACTCTCTCTCACTCGGCTGTGGTCGCCCGTGAGTTGGGGATACCCGCTGTCGTTGGTGTGAAGCACCTGCTGTCCATTGTTGAGGATGGCGAGCGCGTTCGTTTGGATGGACAGCGAGGCGTAGTCTCCCGACTGGATTTTGTCGAGCCTGATGATGGCAGCGAAACTGGGCAGCCAGCGGAAGAACCGGTGGCCCTGAGCATTGCTGATCTTTCGAGCCCAGAGTTCGACGATAAGGTGGAGAACATTACGGCGTTTGTGCTGAGACACGCGGACAATGTTCCTGAAAAAGTCGCCCTTGTTATCCCGAAGCTAGACGCTGATGAGCGGTCGTATTCAGAGAGCGCAATCACCTTTGGAGAGTTGGCTTTACGCGTCGGCAAGGCACGGCAAGGGCTGGCTGTAGCAGGGTTTTGCAAGGGGGACCGCATCATCTTGATGGCACCTGTCTCGCTGGATCTATACGCCATGCTCCTGGCCATTCTTGGGTCCGGCATGTCGGCGGTCTTCATCGACGTTGGAATGGGCCGTAAGAAGGTTCTCCAGGGGATCAACGACTCGAACGCCCAGGGCATCATTACTGTACATGCGTTACTGAAGTATCGTTGGTTCTTACCGGAGTTGTGGGGTCTGAAGAAGTTTGGAGT
>CALELH010000608.1 GCA_937902595.1 uncultured Myxococcales bacterium | reverse complement strand
GCACGAGCCAGGTCGGCCCACGTCCCTTGTAGCTCCCTTCGCTGCAGAGCCTCAGCCTCGATAAACGACAGCGCTCGCCGAGCGAGCCCTACGGCGAGGGCCGAGGTGTGGAGGCCGCCTGTTCCCGTTCCCAAAATTGGCTCCGGGATCTTTGGTCCGGCTAAGACTTGCCTCGCCGGCACGCGTACATCATTGAGGATCAATCCGCCGGTGCGACTCGCCTGGAGAGCGGTCAAATCGGCGACTGCGTCCGCGCTCACGCCCCGGGCTGTGCGGGGAATGAGCATCTCAAGAGTCTGCCCGTCCTCTGTCGCGGCGCCGACCACCACCCAGGTCGCCCGATCTACGCCGCTCACCCAGGGGCAGCGTCCGGTGATGCGCCACTCATCGCCATCTCGCTTGGCCAAGACCGCGGGGGCACCCAGGTGTCGTTGACTCGTCGTCAGGTGAGAGATACCGATGGTGACAAACTCCGATCCACCCACCATGGCGGGACGCGCCGCGTCTATAAGCGAGCGGTCTCCTGACGCGACGATTCTCCTGATCGCCGCTGCGCGCTGAGTGATGAGAAATGCGGTGGTGGTGCATCCTTGAGCGAGGGCCATATAGCCTCGCATCAACCACTCTTGTGACCACCCCTCTCCCCTTTGAGTTTCAGGAAGAAACCAGCTGTATACCCCGGCCTCGGCGCAGCACCGAAGCTGCTCGCTTGGCCAGGAGTCCTCTTCATCTAGGCTCGGCGCCATCGTCGCTAATTGCTCCCGCAGCGCGTCGAGCTGCGGGTCATCAGGCCGCCGAATCGTCACCGCGCGTACTTTACGCTGCAGCCCCACGCTTTGCTCTCCGCAGTCGGCGGCTTGCTCCCCTGGCCAACCGCCCTGAGCGCGTCCATAAGATATGCGTCGAACTGACCTCCGTAGCCAGCGCCACCCGTGCTGTCGAGGCCACCTCGGTACACCAGCGTCCCCGTGCCGTCGATGACGTACATATGTGGGGTCTTCTGGGCTCCGTATAGCTTACCCACCTTCCCGGTCTCGTCGAGGAGTAAGGGATAGGTCAGTCCATACTCTTTGGTGGCCTTCTTGTTACGCTCTAGGCCGTGTCCCTGAAGGCCTGGTGCTCCGGAGTTAATGGCGAGCCATATGCCGCCCGACGCGATATGAGCGAAGGCTTGGCTCCCAAGCTTACCCTCGCGATGAGCGACCTTAACGAAGGGGCAGTCTGGGTTGAACCACTCTAGGACGACCGTCTTGCCCTTGAATTGGCTGAGTTTGATGGTCTTTCCCGAGGTCGATTTAAGGGTGAAGTCAGGGGCCGGGGCGCCGAGGCTCGCGAGCGCTTGCTTCGCGCTCTCGTTGGTGGACGTGGCCACTTTCTTCTTCGATTTCTCTTGGATGGTTTCAGGGGTCGTCTGGGATTGCTCAGCTTGGACCTTCGCGCCGCGATCGCAGCCCGTCGTCGCGAAGCTCAGCGCCATCAGCATCATCATGGAGCGCATATGCTCTTGTCCTCCGTATCCTGGTGGTGAGTGAACGGAGGCAGTCTACCGATCTCAGGCAGACCCGAGTAGTCCCTTGATCATTGGCGTGCTCACGATGGTGTGACCACCAAATGCGAGAAGGGGGGCCCTATCACAGGAACTGTCCTGGATAGGGCCGGCCCGTGACCATCACCGCTAGAATCTCACCCGAGCGAGGGTGACGATCTGGTCGGTGCGTTCGAGAACCGCCGTGTGCACTTCGACGGTCTCTTGGTCTGTACCTGCGTTCCGAATCACCGAGAGCCGGAGATGAGTCGCCGCTGACAGGCGGTTTCCATTGTTTCCGTAGTAGTGCGCCTGGACGATGTACTCACCCGCCTCCGCGTCCACATCCTGAAAACGCTCCGGACCGAATCCTTGGGTGACGTCATCTAGGAGCTCGCCCCCTGACGCGACGTTTCGGTTCCTGTAGTAGCACTTCTCACCGGCCGGTGTTGTTACCCACAGATCGATGTCGGTGTTGTCCGTGTTCCAGCTCAGGGTCACCCGCAGGTCCGTCCGCGGGATCTCAATGCCCAGCTCAAGGATTCGTTCCATGAGATATACCGTCAGAGGGCTATCCGGCGACCGTCTGACTTGGCCCCTCACGAAGAGCGCGTACTCCTCTGCGGCCACCACCGTCAGACGATGAAACCGAGAGTGCCAATTCCCAGAGAGCACCGCCTCAAAGAGCAGCGCAGCCAGGGCTGGGCGGGTGTCTTGTACCGCGTAGGCGAGGTCCCGATAGGACTGAGGCTCGTAGGGGCGTCGGCGCAGGATGTCGAAGAAGACGCCTGCTGAGATCGAGTCGAGATTCCAAGCGCCCAGGCGGTATCCTACCAGACGGCCAGCCTCAGGGTTGCTTGGGTTCGCCTCAATCACGCTCGATAACGCTCGGATCGCCGCGCCTGTGTCTCCATCGTCGAAGCGTCGGTCCGACTCAGCTCGGAATCGAGCGACGTCTTCATTTCGCAGGTTTCTGACATAGTCAGCCGGTACATCCGCCGCGTAGATCAGCGGTGAATCGACGGACTCCCGTGGGATCGACAGCGCATCCGGGCCACCACCGAAGTGAATGAGCTGGTTCAGCAGCTCTCCGCCGTCGATCCCAAGAACCTGATGCACATCTGCAGCTGCTACGAGCACGCGCTCCAACATCTGCCAATCGCTCAACCCGGCTCCAAGAGACTCGAGGGCGTCGTCGACTAGGGCGACGATGGTGTCATCGCCGACATTGGCCCGCTCGGCTTCGATCCCGTACTCGTCGTATTCGGCGTCTGTCTCCAGAACGAGGAACGATGTCGCCCGGCTGATGATTCGGTATCGCTGTGACAGCGCTACAGCCAGACGCTCTAGGTCAGCGTCTCTCGTCTGAAGCAGCTGAGCGACGGCGACCTCTGCCCAGGCCCGGGGGGCAAGTTCACCGGTTGGCACGAGGGATACCGGCACGCTGACCTCGGTCTCCACTCCGGCTCTATGACCCAATAATCTCAGCTGGACATCGCCAGGTTGGGTGATTCGGCCTGCGACGGTGATCTGAGCACCCGGGAACAACGTCGCCTGACGTCCGGCCACCAGCAGCTCGGCGATGGCCCCAGGAGTGTCGCCAAACCCTTGGGCGACCACCTCACTCAAGATGAGACCAGGCGCTGTATGCGCTCGGGCACAGTCGGGGACCGCGTCCAGAGACATGCAGTTAAAGATCGCGCCTTCTCTCGTCAGCGCCTGATATAGCGTCAGGTTCTCCGCGCCCAATCCTGTTCGATAGGCGAAGAACCTGGTCTCAAAATCGAGCTTTGACTTGGCTTGAGCCACCAATCTAGCGGCGTCACCATCCCCCCAAGAGATCACTCCGTCGGACATCACAAAAACATCTACGAGGTCGTCTTCACTCAATTCAAAAGGGGGCGTTGAGAGCGTGTTGAGGGCGGCGCCAAAGTCCGTCGCTCCTTCCAAGAGCACTCCTTCGAGATGATTCGCGACCAGCGCACGTTTCTCGGGCGTGTTGGCGACCATTCCATCCGTGAGCCACCGGGCGCTGACGTCGAAGGTCATGACCGCGAAACGCTCAATCTCCGGGCTGTTGGCCATAATGGCCTCCACTAAGGCCACGTCGATGGCGAATCTCTCGGGATGAGCCGACAAGGAGGTGTCTAACATGAAGATCGCCTTGGATGCGCCGACTCTGCTCACCTGGTCGTCCACCGCAGGCGCCTTGATGCGGGTATAGAAATATGACTCGTCATCGCCAGGGGCTTGCCCAGCGACGGTGTCGGTCACGACGCGTTGCTCGGGTTGAGCAAAGCGAAGGTCGAGCCAGCCTCCGGGCGTCTGTCCTTCGAATGATCGTCGGAACAAAGTCTCCTGCTCCCGCTCCTCACGGATGACGTCAGCCACCTCACTCTCATCATGTGCGGCGCCTGCGGTGTTGTCCGAGGACAGAACGAAGTCGAAAGACTCGAGCTCTCCGCTCGGTACTGGGAAGTTGTACATGAGCTCATTGTCGAGTCGAGGCAGAGTCTGCTCGTAGGCGATGATCACGCGGTTGTATCCCTGGGCTTGTATGGGGAAGACGCGCGCCTCGAACTGATTGGGAGCGACCTCTTCGACGAGAGCCGGATCGACGCGCCGCCGAGTCACCTCTTCGTAGACCTCGCGGGCCTTCTCGGCGGGTACCACTCGACCTACTCGGAACTCACTCCAGAGATCGGCGTCGGCGCTCTGAGCGATGTCTTCGGGCTCGATCCGCGCTAACTCAGCGGCCGAGGCGTTGCCGAGCTCGTCCCGAGGGCCGAAGAAGCCTGGCTTATCGTCGGTCCCGGTTCCGAGAAACATACCGTAGTAGGAGACGTTTGCCTCGGTGGGGAGCGGGTACTTGAAGGTGCCCTCGAGGGCGCGTCCGTGAGGGTTATAGAAGACGTGGTCGACGATGGTGCGGGCGCGCAGACCCTCGACCTGGACCATGACGCGCATCCGCACCAAGTCCAAGGTGTTTCCATCACCCACATCGACCTTCGCGAACTGAACCTCGTCGCTGGGCCGCCTCCAAGGCTGTGGTGATCCATCACCGCCTCCTTCATTGGCTCTAGGCTCACCGTCATCGGGTGCCTCTCCTACAAAACCACCCCCGCCACCGCCGCCGGCCGCGCCACCGGCGCCTCCAAACTCATTGTGTGGATCGTAGGCGCCGGCGTCAGCTGAATGACCTGGCACATATGCCTGGCCTCCAGCTCCGCCCGAACGATTCGATCCGACGTGAGGACTTCGGTCATCTTGGGGATTGTTCGCGTAATGATCGTCGTCGCCAGAGGACGCATTACAGCCAACAGCCAACATCGCGCACAGCACGACCGTCAAACTGATTCCAGTTCGCATACAGTTTCTCCTTTTGTTTGAAGACACCAGACGCATGAAAGGTTTGAACCTTACGCACAGGCGACCTGCTTGGTGGTCGTCTTGTCCAGCAGAGCTGCCTGAAGAGGGTGTCGTCATGCACTCTGTAAAAGCATGTCCCGTACCAAGTTTGCATAAGACCTAAGACCTGTACAACTACGGCTAACTTGGGCGGCTTTCGGGGCTCAGTGAGGTGAGGTGTGCTGTCTGGGATACAGGTGAGTGAGAATGAGTGTTTACGATGTTCCCCGGAGCACGGTCACTGGTGCTCATCATCGGGAGCGTCCTTCTCAGCGATCCAGAGTGGGCCCATTGGGGTAAACCGGAGGGCTGAGAAGACACGCCAGACGATGAGCAACCCGATCAAGTACGCGACGAGCACACCGAGGGTGATGTAGCTCGCCGATGGGTGGCCATCGGGCCACTGGGCGATGGGGTAGGGCATCACGAAGAGCAGGAGCGGCGCAGAGAAGATCAAGGCGAAGACTGAGCCCTGCGTCGCGCTACTGGGTGCAGCGCTGCTCAGGTTGGGGTCGATCAGGCGGAGCAGCGCCAACCCCATGGGTAGGGTACCCGTCGACGTGCCAAACCACAGGACCGCGTGCTGAAAGCGGTCGTGAGTAAAGCCTCGCGCCGATAACCACAGGACGCCGAAGAAGGTGACGCAGGCACCGGCCAGCGTGATGCCCAAGATCGGCAACCAATTCGCCGTCAGCACGGCCACCTGAATGGCCGCGAGGGCCGAGCAGGTCACGACATCTACGATGAGATTGGCTAATCGACTCAGGGTGGAATTACTCAGAGTCGGCGCAGGGAGTCGTGGCCATAGAGCCCGCGTCGCTAGCGTGATGCCAAGAGCGATGAGGAAGTGAAAGCCCCAGATCATGGCCATGAGCTTGGGGCGACTCTCAAGAGCTGCGCTGAGGACCAAGAGGATCCCATAGGTGAGCAAGTAGATCACCCCGATGGTCGTCACGTGGGTCGTCAGCGGATCGAGCCCGCTCGGATCTCCACTCGTCGACCCGTTGACTTCGACTTCATCGTGGTCATCGTGGTCTTCATCTGTCTTAAACCAGCCCTTCCGCCTCCCATAGGCGACGAGGGGGACCCCTGCGATGATGGCCCAAGCGAACCCCGCGGCGGCGATGATGAGGCCGACCTGGCCCCCATCTGTCAGCCCGCTGGCTTGCCAGGCTTCCCCCATGGACAGCGCTTGCCCAGGACCCTGATTGTAGCCAAGAGGGAGAAGCAGTCCGAGACCCGGGTGCAGCGTGACACCCAGGGTGAGGCCGAGGAGCAAGATCACGATGAATCCGACGACGGCTTGGAGGGCGGCCATTACGGAGATACCCAGACCCATGGAGAGGGCGTCTGGGGTGCTGGCGGTCTTGGCAGGTTTCTGCAGTCCGAGTGCGATGAAGGTCAGGGCGAGGCCATGATAGACCACGCTCTCAAGCACCTTGGTGTCTATGGGTAAGCAGTCACCTAAACTCGGTCCCAGCGCGAGGCCAAAGACGCCGGCCAGAATACAGCTGGGGACCCCTAGCTTTGCCCACGTGGAGGAAAGGCGACTAATCACTCCGGCCAAACCCAGCAGCGCGGCGACGGACAAGAGAGTTAGAATCGCGCTCTCCGGCCAGAAAGACATGCTGGCTCCTCCAAGGGCCTCGTGTGCTCGGCTATTATCATACAGAGCCATGGGCCAAGGCGTCTACGAACGCGTTGAACGGTGGATGCATCTCAAGAGCCAGACCTGAATCTCCATCCGCGGGAGGGTAACTCAGACACCCCAGACCAGCTCAGGGAAGGGATGCCTTGCTCAATGGGTGTCACTGTCTCTATGCTCGCGCTCTTTATCGATCCGAGCCAGAGTTGAATGACCGTCCTAGACGCGCCATGGACCAAGTATCTTCCTCCAAACACGGCGTCCATCGTCGCAGGCTGGTTGGCTCCCTATGAGTGCAGGATCGTGGTGAAGAGACCACGAAGAACGAAGTTCGGAGATTTTACCCCACCTCGACGAGGGCAAACCCCGGCCATTACGATTAACGCAGACCTGAGCCCGCCGAGGTTCCTTCTGACCTTGACCCATGAGATCGCTCATCTCATCACCTGGAGAAACTACGGGCGTCGAGCGCGGCCCCATGGCGCGCAGTGGAAGAGCGCCTTCTCTTCTCTGCTCCAGGATTTGGCCAGCAGTGAGGCCCTCCCCGATGAGCTTCGCCGTGCGTTTAGTGCTCACGCTCGTGCGCCGAAGTCGACGTCCTCACGGGATCCGGACCTCTCGAGAGTCTTGAGAGATCTAGACGGCGGAGATGAGACTTGGCTCGATGACTTAGCCCTTGGATCAGAGTTTGTCTTTCATGACCGACGGTTTCGTAAGTTGACCTCGGATCGGACACGTTGCGTCTGTTTAGATCTCAATAACCGGCAGAAATATCGCATCTCGAAGACCGCGCCGGTGCAGCCTCTAGAGAAGGCCTCACGAGAGGCCCGAGAGATTTAGAGGTCCCCAAAACACCTAATTCAGTAAGAACTAGGCGCCTCGTTCGTAGTGTGTGTTGTCTGAGAGTAAAGACAACGAACATCATCGGGGGGGGAACTATGAGGGGTAATCACGTTTGGCTTGACGAGATCGAGGGTATGGTCAGCAGCTTGTCCTGCAGCGCCGGAGAGCTCCACTCTCGGCGAGATGACCCGGAATCGAGTCTAGTGCGAGCGCTGCGAGTCGCCGTGAACGATTTGG
>CALELH010000607.1 GCA_937902595.1 uncultured Myxococcales bacterium | reverse complement strand
TGAAGTCGTGTCCCCAACGAGAGATACAGTGCGCTTCGTCGATGGCCATTAACGTGACATTGGTCTTCTCCAACGCCCGCATAAAACTCCCGCTTCGAAAGCGCTCCGGGGCGACGTAGAGCAGGCGATATCCTCCATCACTCACTCGGTCCATGATCTCGCGTTGTTCATCATAAGACTGACTGCTGTTGATGAAGGTCGCGGAGATACCGCGCTCGGTCAGTGAGTCGACCTGGTCCTTCATCAGCGCGATGAGCGGTGAGACGACGATCGTTAGGCCATCTAAGAGGAGAGCGGGCAGCTGATAGCACAGGCTTTTTCCCGCGCCGGTGGGCATCACCGCGATGGTTGGCTTCCCGGCCATCACGTCCTCGATGACTTCTCGCTGGCCCGGTTGGAACGCCTCAAAGCCAAAGTGCTCATCTAGTGAAGAGTCTAGGCTCTCTGTGCCAAAACTGGGGGAGGGGGTGTCCATGCTAAGAATGGGCGTATCCTTCCCGGGATCTTAATGCAATGGCTAGTTTTCTCTACTGCGTGGAAGTTTCTTGAGGGGTATGCTGGTTTCTGTTGCAGACAGTAATCTGACGACCGGGGGATGTATGGCTGACTCAGGGAATGTGGGTGACGCAGGTGCTTTGGTGAATGACAGCGCGGGCGACGGGGGCCAGGAGAGAGTTCGTCTGGAAGGCTTGTCTCCAGAGCAATATGAACATCCCCTAGATCGGGCGGCGCTCCGGGCGCTGCGGAAGACCCCTGGTTTAGCGACAATCCTGAAGGCTGTCTTCGGAAGTGTTTCGGAGAGGAGCCTTCGACTCTTGTATCTCGCGAACTCCGTGCGTGTAGGGCCTGATCAGTTCTCAGATCTTTACCAGCGACATCTGGAGTGTTGTGCTGTGCTCGGCGTCGAAGAACCACCAGATCTCTTCGTAGCGCAGACACCCCTGGTGAATGCCGGAGCCGTGGGCATGGACAACCCTTTTATCGTACTCAACTCTGGGACGATTCAGCTACTGAAGGGTGGAGAGCTTGACTTCGTTCTGGGGCATGAGATTGGCCACATCATGTCTGGCCATGTCCTGTACAAGACGCTGCTGAAGACCGCTCTCAGTATGACCTTACCCATGTTCGCTCGCATTGGCGTGCCCATCGCGGGTTTAGCGATTCAAGGCTTGGTGTATGCCCTACTCGAGTGGGATCGTAAGTCTGAGTATTCCGGAGATAGAGCGGGATTGCTCTGTGTCCAATCGACAGACGCTGCGATGCGTGCGCTCATGAAGACAGCCGGAGGAGGAGACGTCGACAACATGAGCGTCGAGGCCTTCGTGAGGCAGGCTGAGGAGTATCAACAGGACGAGAGCATTCGCGATTCGGCGCTCAAGTTCCTGAATCTGATCGGCCGCACTCATCCCTTTCCTGTATTGCGGGTGAACGAACTTAAGAGCTGGGTCGATAGCGGCGAATACCAGCGCATCTTGGATGGGGACTACGAGATGAACGGGGACGAAGAGTCCGTCAGCGACGCGACCGCGGACGACTGGGAGAGCGAAAGCTCCCAGGACACCCCTGACCTCTGGTCGGAGCTTTTTCGTACAGTGGGCGCGACGGTGACTGAGACGGGCCAGGCTCTCAAGAGACAGGTACAGACCCTGATGGACTCCGGAGCGGGTGTTGATGCGCCTGCAGCCGACGACCTTGATGGCGATGGCGATGATGTCGATATATCGGTGAAGACAGAGACGAGTGAGGCGCCCGATGAGGCCTCGAGTGAGGGCAAAGGAAAAGACAACCGGTCTCTATGATCCTATTTCGCCCAAGCGATGGCTTGAGTGGGTCGAAACAGCGCCGCCGGCCCCTGCGATGTCTCTAAGAATCTAAACTTACCTAACGTCGCTGCCTTCGCCGTCTTCGGCATGGAGCAGACCAAGATCGTGTCGACGGACTCCCCATTGGGTGTCGTTGACCGAGCGATCCCTTGGTGAACCTCAACGCGAATGAGATCGTTGGCTAGCTCAAAGACCTGCATAACCACTTGCCCAATGAGTGGGCGGGAGCGGACGCCGAATGGAGCGTCGGGATCTAAACCTTGCGACCTTCGGTAGGCGGTCACCAGATCAGTCGCCGGCGCGAGCGGCCGGTCAAGCACCTCGCCATACACCTTGCGCTGGGATGCGCAGATGACGTCCTTACCCACCTGAAACCGAAGCACTTGGCGGATCGCTTGGTTCTGTATACCTCTCTGGCTGGACTCCGCGTAGCCGCGCTCAGTGCTGCGATGCTTAACGGTGTGGCCATGCCCTCCCACTTGCCAATGGTACTCCGCGATTGTGAGCCAATACGCCAGCTCCAGAGGTAGACCACGAACTAGAAAGGCGGCCGGAGCTTCAAGGGGAATCTCGCCCCGCTTGAGCGCTGGGAGTGTATCCGTCAGTCGTGATACCCACCCCGCCTGGTCTGGGCGCGCGGCGAGATGCCGGCGCCGCACGGAGTGAGCGTC
>CALELH010000606.1 GCA_937902595.1 uncultured Myxococcales bacterium | reverse complement strand
GCTTCGCTGGGATCCTCATTCCGGACAATGAGCCTCTCGCTGTTTTTAACCGGTTTAGTGGCGTTGACGTGCGGGTCTTCGCCGACGGTTTGGACGCGCCGTCCGGGGTCCTTGTGGCGAATGGACGTGTGTTCGTCTCTTTGCCTAAGACCGGCGAGGTCATCGCCTATGATCTGGAAGGCACCGAGATTCAGAGAATCGACACGGGATCACCTGGGGTCATGGGCCTCGAGATTGGGCCTGAGGGGCGCCTGTGGTTTGTCAACGCATACCAAGGCACCGTGAATCTATTGCATCCAGGCCCTGTGGACATCGCGGAGCCAGAGATGCCATCTCCGGTCACCCGAGGGGACTGCACCTACCCAGCGTGGGAGGGGGACGCTGGTGTCGGAAAGGTGCTTCCACCTTTTGCCTGGTCTAGCGCCCGAACGGGTGGTCAGGCGATGGGGGCATTCGGCGCTGTCGATATGTTCTGCGACCCGAGTTGGGCCGATGTTGAGATGATTTTCTTTGTCGTCTTGACCCAGTGGGTCCCGTGGATCCCCGAATATGTGGCGTACATAGACGCTCTGTCGCCTCTGATTGAAGAGGCCGGTGGGAGGATTGTGTACGTGGGGGCTCAGGATGACAGCGGGGGACTCCTTGGGGGTATGGCGACTGAACGTATGCTCAACCAATTGGCCGAGCAGGGGAGTGGGGTTCGGGTTGGCGAAGCAGACAACACCTATGCCACAAAGCTGATCGACACCGGGGTGATCGATCACATGCCGTCTACTTTCGCTGTCCGGCGGTCAGACATGACGGTAGTCGCGACGCAACGGACCCGAGCCTTGGAGCATTTACCTCTCGTGGAGATGGCCCGCGATCCGAGCGCCGATTGGAGTGTTCCAGGGCCTGCTACGATTCTGCCGGTGTATCCATCAAACTGTGAAGAGGGCGATGATGAGATCTACGAACCTAACGACTCTCCCGATGAGGCCGCGACTATAGGTGTGGGCCGATTCAACGGCGGCATCTGTGCACCTCGTGGCGATTTCTATCAGATTGATGTTCAAGGAGAGTGGTCCCTGGAGCTTAGCTTCAGCCATGCGGTGGGCGATCTCGATTTACTGGCGTTCCGGGATAATCGGCCGCTTATAGGTCAGAATGGTCAGCCCGTTGGAGCGGACTCGAGTGATGACAACGAGACCTTTCAATGGAGAGGTCCGGTGATGGTCTACATATATGGCTATGATGGCGCCACAGCACCATATCGAATCGTCGTACGGGAGCGATGAAGCTGAGCCGCCAGGGTCAGCGGCTCAGGAACTGGAGGACGTATTGAGTTCCCCTAATCCGCTTTGGCGCCTCCTTTTGCTTCTCCTCTCGGTGACCGCCGTCTTCGTGTCGCCGCAAAGGGATGTTTGGGCCCACGGCTTTCGGCCTGAGGTGGTTTCGCTGACCTTGTCCAGGGCGATGCCTGGGGCCGTCCATGGATTGACTAATAATCAAGGCATCTTTGCCAATCTTAGTGGCACATACCGTTGGATCTGCGAAGACGCCGTCTACCCTTTTGCGAAGACACAGGGGCTGGCCTTGTATGGCGCTGCGGAGGAGCGGTGGCTCGTCGCGACCAATCATGGCCTGCATGTCTCCTTTGATGGTGGCTGTGACTTTGAGGCCGTCGACCACGAACTCGGTGGAATGCGTTTGACAGGCCTATGGAGGCATGACGCTGACGACGCCCTGATCACGATAAGCGGTGAGCCGGGAGTCCCCAACCGGGTCTTTCTGTCTCGAGATGAGGGCCGGACTTGGTCCGTGATGGACCTCTCGGTCGAGGGGGTGTTTAGAGGGTTTCATTGGCTACCTTCCGTCGAGCCGGGTTTTATTCTTCACACCGATGCGGCCATCTATCGCGTTGGGCTAGAGACACGCGGACACACCGTGATTAACGTCAGTTCAGCGCAGCTGGAGGTGCCTGTGGAGCAGGTGCTAAAGCTGTCGGTGTCTCCCGCGGACCCGCAACGATTACTCGCTTTGGCAGAGGCTGGCGATCGCGGCAGGTTACTTTTGACTGTCGATGGTGGGGGCACGTGGAGCGATGTCGCGTTGTTGACCGAGGCCGATGTATCTCTCCTTTTCTCTCATAACGGACTTGAAGCTATCGCTCAGGGGGCGTTCGGTGGACGGTGGCGGAGCGGTGATTCGGGCGGCACTTGGGCCCCAGAGGCCGATGGTCCTGTCGTCGTCCGCTGCCTAACGCGTGGGCTTGATGGAGAGATCTACGGATGCTCAAATCCGAACGCAGATGGGCCATGGGCGATCGGCCGGAGCGGCGATTTCGGGCGGACGTGGGCGCCAGTTTTGAACCGGTTTGAAGACACTGTGCATCGAAAGGACTGTCCCGCCGATGGTCGCACCTTCATGTGCTGTAGAGGGCGATGCCCAGGCGACTCTATGACCTGTGGTCAACCTGTGAATGTAGAGTGGCCCCCGGAGTGCTACGAGGGAGTGCCACCGGAGCTGTTTCCGGATATGGGTGTCGCTGATGCTGAAGCAGGTGCTGTAGACATGACGAACAGTCGTGATGGTGAAGCGTTGAGCTTTGATACAGACGGAGGCATGGACAGCCAGGACGCGAACAGCGCGCCGAGCCCGGACGCCGCACCTAGCGGAGGTGCTGGAGCGGGGGGCGGAGGCTGTGTACAGACGGTAGTGTCAAGTCGCCCCGGGGCCGACCATAGCGTCGGGACCATACTCATGATGGTGGGTCTAATGATTGTCGTTCGCTCGCGATGGGGACGCGTACATTGAGCTCCTATCCTCACTGAGCCTGCAGAAGACCAAACACGTCTCAAGGCACATGGTCGCATGCCCTAGCCGTCCGAACGGGCGGTCGTGAACTCCGCATAAATCAGGTACCTAAATTTGAGCAGACCAGGACTCGTCGTTCGGGGTAAGCTGCACGCAACATTTTTATCGAAGGCTTAGGGGGGGGGGAGATGAATTCTCTCGTTTTGACGGAGGGCCAACGGCGCTCTCTGTGTCTCAGGCTAATACGAACAGGGGCGCTCCTCTGTTTAGTGGCCATGCTGAGCAGCGCCGTCTTAGTTGGATGTAGCGAGATTCCCGCGACCAACCCTTACGATCCGGGGACTCCGGAATCTCAGCAGGCCGTCAGCTACTTAGTGGGTAGGCTCCATGTGGAGGGTGTGGCGGACCTTGGCGCCGAGCCCTACTCGATCATGGTCCGAGACGCTCGGTCGGGATTTATCCTGGATGACAATGGAGACCGCCGCGTCTGGCTCACCCGAACGACGGGGGGGATAGTCCCTGATGGACTCCCCACAGCAGGGGATCCCGTGGGGACCTTCGAGATCGAGCTTACGGCAGGTGTGTACGAATTGCATTTCGACGCCGACGGGAACGGTAAACCACAGCTGCAGAGCTCCACGGGGGGCGCGGTCGTGCTTGAGCCGGGCGCTAGAGTGGTGAGTGACTTACGTGTCCAGCGTTCAGGTGGCCAGGTGGCCTTTGACTGCTTTGACAGTCGAAACTGCGACCTTGGCTCAGTGTGCGACGAAGGCGTGTGCCGCTTGGACCCAGACGCCGACCGTGACGGTGATGGACACCCAGATGGTTCACCAGAGGCGCCCTTTGATCTCTGCCCCGATGTCCCCAGCATGCAAGCGGATAGTGACGGAGATGGACGCGGAGATGAGTGCGATGACGACGACGATAATGATGGGTGGCCCGATGGCCTGGACAATTGCCGGACGGTTCGAAACCCAAGCCAGGGCGACGCGGACAACAACGACGTCGGCAACGCCTGCGATGAAGAGACGCCGGGTGTAGCTATCATCGGTCAACTTGAATTTGGTGATCTCCTGGGAGCGGATGTCGGACAAGCTCAGGTCTTCATCAGCGGCCGCGAGGACGCTGTCGGTGTGAATGAGGCGGGGGAGTTCACCATCTCCAATGGAGCGCCAGAGCCCGGTCGGTATCTCCTTCGGGTGCGTTGGCCAGGCTTTGCGTCGGTCCTAGAGGAGATTCAGGTTCCAGATGGCGTGACCACCGTCGACGCTGGCGTCTTGGAGTTGCGTCGCGTGACGGACCTCGCGCTGTCCGGAGTGGTTGAACTCGAGGGGGTCGATGATGCCTCGGGCGTTTTGGTGGAGGCGAGCGTTGGAGGCCTGGTCGTCGACACTGAGATTACGTCTGCGACCGGCGTCTTCCGTTTTCGGGTCGGCCCGGTC
>CALELH010000605.1 GCA_937902595.1 uncultured Myxococcales bacterium | reverse complement strand
ATGGCGGCGCTATGTTTGGCAATGCGCCCCGTGCCCTGTGGAGCCGTTGGATAACCCCCGACGAGGAGCATCGGATTCCTCTGGCCTGTCGCGCTCTACTCATCCAAGAGCACAGTGGGCGAACCATCCTCTTTGAGGCCGGTATCGGCGTCTTCTTCCCCCCCAAACTCCGGACCCGGTTCGGGGTCGTCGAGGAGCGTCACGTCCTGCTGGACAGCTTAGCTGAAGCAGGTTTCGCACCGAGCGACATCGACGTCGTGGTGCTCTCCCATCTTCACTTCGATCATGTAGGCGGCTTGTTGACACCGTGGAGTGAGAACGACCCCTTTCAACTCTGTTTTGTAAACGCCCACTACGTCGTCGGTCAAGCTGCCTGGGAGCGCTCGCTTAAGCCCCACTCCCGGGATCGAGCGTCCTTCATCCCCGAGCTCCAACCACTCCTAGAGGAGACTGGACGCCTTGAGATCGTCGTTGGGGACCGCTCCGAAACTCTGGGGGATGATTATCGCCTGCACTACAGCCATGGCCACACCCCCGGACTGATGCTCGCCGAGATTCCGAGCACAGACGGCCCCATCGTCTTCTGCGGAGACCTCATCCCCGGAGTGCCTTGGGTCCATCTCCCTATCACGATGGGCTATGACCGATTTCCTGAGCAGCTGATCGATGAGAAAGAGGTGCTCCTCGCTGACCTTTTGTCACGAGATGGCCGCCTGTTCTTCACCCACGACCCAGAGACCGCTCTCGGTCGCCTGACTCGCGATGAGCGAGGGCGATATAGCATCGTAGATGCACAGACGAACCTCACAGCCCTGGAGCTATAAGCTTGATGTCACGAACACCCATAGTCCTCTTGATGCTCCTCACATCAATTCAACTCGCCGGCTGCGGAGCGTGCCAGCGCGTCGCTGAGAGCCGCGCTCAGTTTCTTGAGGAGCAGGCCACACCGCAGTCAGGCCGGGGACACCACATCGTAATCCAGGTTCCGAAAGGGATGATCGATCGCACATTGAAGACCACTGAGCGCACCCTGCCAAAGGTGAGCTTTCGGCTCCCTGGCCTGGGAGATCTGGGTCAATATGTTGGGCGACTCACGCTGGATCCGAAGAAGCTGTCACTCGACATAGACCGCAACCAGTCGGTCCGTCTCGGCGTCGCCCTAGACGTTGGATACAACCGCCGTGTCCTCTTCGGCCTAAAGTTGCAGGCTGAAGCGCCGGTCAAGTACAACGCCAACACCGGCGTCATGGAGATTATCGTCCCACACGACCTCTTCAAGAATGTCGAGCCTGTTTTCTCCGACGGGGCCATAACAAACCTCGCCAAGATGCTTCGGGGAGAGCTACCCCAGATCGCGCGTCCTCTTTTTCCGATGTCCACGGTGAAACGAGGAGCGAAAAAAGCGATCTCTGCCTTGAGTAAGAATGTCTACCGAATGGTCCGTAAGGAGGTGCTCACCCCAATGGGCGAGATGGTACGCTTCCGGTTTCAATTGCCCAAACTTCCCATCGAGAGAGCGACCTTACGGAGCGATCGCAACGGTTGGTCGATAGGCCTACGCACTACGCTGCCCGGCGATGGGATCAAGAACGCCCTCGCGACGGTACCAAGCAGCCGCGTGCGCGTGTCCGTGGCGACGAGCATGCTCGCCAGTATTGGCAACTGGGGGATGGAGACGGGGGCGCTCCCCAGTACCTTTAACCGGGCAGGCAAAGCGAAGAAGAACGGTGAATTCGTGGCAGCTCTGGGGTGGCGAAGCGACCCACGACCCCTTCAGGTGAGGCTATGGACACGCGCCCCTGAGACCACCGGAATCTGTCTCTACGCCAGAGCTGCCGGTATTCCAAAGGTGGACCTGCACCGTAAACGTCTCAGGGTGAGCTTCAAGAAAGGTAAACTCGAAGAGATCGACGGACCCCCACTCATTAGCTCAGCAGCCACTCTACTGGGCATCAGTAAGAGGACCTTCGGCTTTACCAAGACCATCGCTCTGCAAAATAAGTTGAGTTTGGGAACGCAATCTCTGAAGCTCACCCTGCAGAGCGCGAGCATCGGGCCATCAGTTCTGCAATTTGACTTCCTGACGCGACCCATGAAGTCAGCCAAGTCCAAGGGATAGAGCAATGGGGATGGCATAATGCGCCGATACACCTTCTCGATCGTGATCACAGCGGACAGCTGGGCAGAGTACTATCGCAAGCCGAGCTCCAGCGTGGTAGCGACGACGGCCACAGGACAGACGATCCGCTTCCAGGCAAGGCATCTCCATCGACACATCTCCCATGAGGGTGTGAGAGGCATATTCTGCCTGACCATCGACAACAATAATGACTTCGTGAGCCTTGAGCGGGTCTAGAGTCAGCATAGGCTTGAACTACCCTCCACAGACTCTCGCTCAGGACCTGGGCAACTCAATTCCCGTCATCGCCCAGAGCTCAACGGAGTGCCCGAGGATTGATTGATAGACCTGTGCAACACCGTCAGCCCCTCCATGAGCGTATGAGATAAGAATGGCGTAGGTGATTAGGTTCGCCGCTGGTAGAAACATCCATGCGAACGGAAAGCCCGTCTTATGAAGATCCGTCTGTTGGGCATGCGTTTCTCTCCAAGTGGAGGTCACGTGATACGCCAACGTGGCCCCAAGACCGATCGTTGGCCAGCTCCCATTGGGCGCGTCCGTAAAGAAAATCACGGCGGCAAAGGGCAGCGAGAGCGTCGGGAACCAATATGGCGCGATCGTGATGAGCCAATTGCCCTCTCCCTCATAGCTGACCTCTCCCCCCTCGTTCCACGTCGCCTTAAACCCAATCACCCAATGCAAGGTCATCCAGGCAAAGATCGCGTGAGTGAGTTCGTGTTCGGCGGTCGAGAACAAAGAACCAGAGAACTGACGCTTGAAGATAAGCCACCAACACGCCACATACCCAGCGACCCCAACTCCAAAACCGGTCAGGGACTCTGGCGCGGCGGTAATCCAATGAACCAGATCCCAATACGTGTAAACGCTGGCCGGTAAGAGCAGCACAGCCACGATGGCCACGGGCCACTTTAGGATCTTGAGGACAGTATTTGGAAACTTAGAGAGCACTGGGCTGCCTCCTCCCGATCAACAACCGATTGAACCACTCTCTCGCCGACACGGCAAACGATCGTGGAGGCGGATAGTCACAAGGACGCCGCGGTAACGCGCTTTCACAAGAAAATGGGTTAACGGGACGCTTTTCATCGTTGGGAAGGTGCATTTGTCGTCCACCTTGTACTAGCATCCCCACATAGAATTATGCCCAGGAGCGAACCATGCTTCGAGCCAGCCTGGCTCTCATCTGTGTCCTATGCTGCGTCGCATGCACCACATCTGACCCCGTCAGCCTACCGACTGACATCGACGCAGAGCCCCAGCCCTTGGACGCTGGAGGCATACTCGATCTATCTATCCAAGATGCCATCGCCATCGATGTGGGTGATGATGGAGGCGCGCTTCAAGACGGAGGCGACCCAGGCGACGTCGCTGTGACCGACGCTGGCGTCACCGCAGAGGCATGCCAAACCATACATAACGAGGCCGCGCCAATAGAGCTGCCAAGTACGGACCAGGTGACGGCAGCCTACGGCGGTGAGGTCACCTATCTCGCGTGGGCCGACACCAACGGTGTTCATCAGTGTACGGTTGGGGCATCCGGTGAGTTCGAGGGACCTTTGACGCCTATCGAAGCCCCCGAGTTCCCAGTCGACGCCGTCGTTTCCCTACGCACCTCCGGTACAAGTTGGGTGGCCTACGGCGGAGAGAACGAGCCCATACGCCTCTACCAGGCCCATCGTCCCAATGAGACCTTAACTCTCCTAGATGGAGAGGGCTCAACCCTAGCCGGCCGTCCCCAGCTCGCCGATGCTGCGGGGTCCATCATGGTGATTGGTCAGACGCCTGATGACGCCCTCGCTTGGCACATCATCCCGGCGGACTTCAGCGACCGTCAGTTCTTTTAT
>CALELH010000604.1 GCA_937902595.1 uncultured Myxococcales bacterium | reverse complement strand
TCGTGACGGAGTACGCAATGGATGAGACGAGGGGTAACTCCACCGCGCCGACGGTAAACACAGCGAAGGCGGCTGGAGTGAGCAGATACAAGATCATGTACTTGTCGATCTGCACATTCAGCTTGCCGACGATGAGCGACGCTGAGAGAGGAGCTCCGTATGAAAAGAGCTCCTTGATGCTCCAGCCTTCTCTGGCGTCGTGGCCTAAGCTACCTCCTTCAATGAAAGCGAAGTGAACAATGAAGCAGAGAGCACGAAGTATGGCGATCCCGGCGAAGCACCAGATGATTGTCTCCGGCCCATAGCCAAGATAGGCAGGTACAACGAATGAGGCGAAGCGGCTCACATAGAACAGCAGTGTGATCCAGAAGGCGCCGACGTAAGACTCTCGAGCGATCAGGTAATTTGGCAGCGTCTGTCCAGGAAAGTCAGCCAGCACGGCGACCGCCAGGATCGCGAGGGGAACACCCAGCTCAGGCTTTCCAATTAATGAAGCAAACTCCGGCCCAAAATAGGCGAGAGCGACGGAGAAGGGGATAGCCATAGCGAAGAGGAGCCCACCCGTGACCACGCCAAGCGCACGGCGACAGCGTTCTCCGAACTTAGGGACAAAGAAGGACAGCGCTGAGGGCAGGCCCAACGGTCCGATGGCGTTTATGATCTCGTGGATCATAAAGGTCGCCACGACGACCGCGAAGTGATCCTTGGTCAGGAGCCGTGTGAGACAGACGACCAGCAGTAGATTCAAGATCCCACCAACCGTCCGAGCGGAGGTCACTAACCCCGCTCCGGCCGCGATGCGCTTTGAATCTTCTGGTTTGGGCTTTTCTGTCACTTTGCCTCCGAGATCATACCCTACGGGTATGGGGCGCGAAACTGAACCAACAGCTTGTCTGAGTCAAGGTAAAGTCACGGAACCTACTCTCACAAGTCGATGTGCCGCTAAGGAAACTTGTTGACTCTTCGTGCGCTCAACACCCTGACTGTCTGTCTTCGTCTATGGCCCAAGACGTCGCGGCGCGCGCTTTGTGGAGGCGTCTGGGTAAAGGCACGCTGGGAGCATGTCGACAAGGCTTGCGGTAGGCATCTTGCCTCCACAGGCGAGCGCACAGCATCGAGTGCGAGGCTCTCTAGAGGCTGGCTTGGGGTCCTGCGCTGCGTACGGAGTCAGGGATCCCTTGTAGGTCGTCGATGGCACCTTGGAAGATGTTCGCCAACTTATTCGCGGTATCAGCGTATGCGTCTTTATCGGCCCACGCGTTCCGAGGATCTAGAATGGCTGGATCCACACCGGGGACGTTTCGCGGTACATACAACTTGAAGATTGGGTCGAACCAGAAGTTCTCCTCATTCGTCTCAACCTTACCGTCACGCACGGCGTTAATGATCGCCTTGCTGACCAAGATGTCTACTCGCTCCCGACCGGGTGTGTTCGGGCCAAGCCATCCGGTGTTCACCAACCAGATCTCAGTGCCGTGGGTCTCAATAAGCTCGCCTAGCAGGTCCATATAATAGACGGGCTTTAGGGGCATGAATGGCTTACCAAAGAAGCTGCTGAAGGTTGGCTTCGGCTCGTCGATGCCCTTCTCGGTACCGGGCATTTTACTCGTGAAACCGCAGGCAAAGTGGAACATGCCCCCCTCGGGAGTCAAGCGAGCCACTGGAGGTAAAACTCCGAAGCCATCGGCGGTGAGGAAGGTGATATTGGCCGGGGCCTTCGTCATCCCGCTCTTCTTCGCCGTAGGCACGTATGCCAAGGGGTAGCCGACGCGTCCGTTCGCCGTGATCTCAGTGTTTGAGTAATTCGGCTCGCCAGAGTCATCCCGGTAGATGTTCTCAGCGGTGGTACCCCACTTTATGGCGTCGTAGGTCTCGGGCTCCTTCTCTCGCCGAAGGTTCTCAGTCTTTGCGTACTGACCACCCTCCATATTCGAGATGATCTCATCACGGGCCTTCGAGTGAATCTCCACGACGATCTGGTCGTCGGCGACCGGATGTCCAGTGTTCGACAGCGTCGTTTTCCCTGTTCCCGATAAGCCTGCGTGGATGGCTGAATGGCCAGCGTCGCCCTCGCTTGCACCAGCGTGCATCGTCAGGACCCCCTTTAGAGGCAGCCTGAAGTTCTGAACAGAGAAGATCGATTTCTTGATCTGGCCGTGGTAGCGCGTGCCACCGATGATGGTGGCCCGACCGGGTAAATCAGTGATGATGAACGCCGTACCGTTGGTCCCATCTCCCGGCTCGGCTTCAACCTCAGGAGCGTGAAGGATCGTCCACTCTGGTTCAAAGTCCGCAAGCTCATCGTCCGCAGCGTTGAGAAAGATGTTTCTCGCAAAAAGCGCGCTCGGAGCGCGGCCTGTAATCACTCGGACAGGTAAGCGTGATGTCTCGGTACGTCCACTCCAAGCGTCGGTCACATATAGATCACCGCAGTTAGAGAGATGCTCGGTCACACGCTGGCGGAGCCGCGCATAGACCTCAGTTGAGATCGGGAGATTATCGAACTGCCCTTTGGCTGGATCACCCCATGCGATGAGCTCATCCAAGCTCTTGCCGGCGAACCGAGTGTTCGGATCGTTTACGTAGAAGGATGACTTCGCCGCGCGGCCAAAGTACGGAGTTGTATCTTGTAACAACGCGCCGTTCGCCAAGGTCGTCGCCTGGCCGCGCTGCACCGATGCCTGATAGAGGGCTTCAACCCCAGGATTCCGGTAGACCACCCCGCTCGGGCGAATGTCGTACTGGGCTACAAATGCACGTCCATCCATAAAATGCCTGCTCTCGTTCCCTGTCATAACCATCACTCCAAGATTCGGAATGTATCCCCCCGGACGCGGCCTATATAGCGTATGGACACCACGGGCACCACCGTGAAAACTAATTTTTTTAACGTTGAGTAGGAGGTTTTTCCATTCGAAACAGACGCTTTACGCTGAAACTGTATTCGGGTAGATACGCTCTTTGCGCAGGACAATGTTGATTCAGCGCATTTCGGGGGGGGCTCTCGTGGATGATTTTTCAATGCTCGAGCACGCTGGGTCTATGTACCCGCCAGAGCAGGTGATTGAATGCTTGGTTCCACATATCAGTGAGCGTCGCATCCGTCGGATGGAGAGCGTGCTCGCTCATCGACTTACATCGCTCGCTTTGGGGATCGAGGATCTACATCATAGTCACAATGGGGCGGCGTGTATTCGCACATCGGAGGCTCTCGGCGTTCAAGACATCGTCGCCATCGAGAATCGACTAAACTTTCCCGAAAAGGCTGAGCGAAGCGCGACGCGTAGCGGCGTGACCATGTACTCGGACCGGTGGATAGACCTTCATCGAGTCTCCGGTAGTGACTCCCTGCTCGATTGGGCGCGTAGCCGTGACATGCGCATCGTAGGCACGAGCCCGCACGCTCGCCTGACTCTTGACGAGCTGCCCGTCGACAAACCCTTGATGGTGTTGTTTGGCAACGAGAGAGACGGTCTGCGTGAAGAGACCTCGAAGGCCTGTGACCAGGTGTTTCAGATTCCTATGTTTGGGTTCACCGAGAGCTTCAACATCTCTGTGAGCGCTGGGATGATTCTAAGCCGACTGACGGAGAGGGTTAGGGCGAGGCTGGCCGAGGAAGGTCGTACGGGCGACATGCCAGTGCTACGGCAACGTCATCTATTCGCCAGGTGGTGTCTTGCGACCGTGCGTCGTTCTGACCTCATCTTGAAGCGCTCTCTTGGTGACTCTGTTTCCGAGTGATGAAGCCCACGTCGGGGCCTAGGTCTAAGCGATGCTCGAGCCGGCCGAAGATACTCATAAGCGTCCATTCAACGTGAGCGACATCCTCCGTTTTAAGGACGCTGAGGGCTAAATGGGCGTCAGGCTTCAAGACTCTTGTCAGCTCTTTGAGGCTGAGCTCAATGTCGAGCCGGTGGTCGATTACGCTGACGCAAAGAATGAATCCGAAGGTCTCATCCTCAAACGGTAAATTCTGAACATCGGCGATGACGCGAGGGTCTTCAGCGTGAGAGAGCATCGCTGCCGATATGTCGACGTTTACGAAGGTATGGGACAGCACCTTGCCTGCGATCCCTGTACCCGCTCCTGCGTCGAGGCAGGGCGTCGACCATGGTCGGGGGACATAGGCGGCGAGCTTGAGGATCTTGTCTCGCTGGCGAGAGAGAAAGATCTCATCGTAGCGGTGCGCGAACTGATCATAGTGCTGCCTAGTCTCGTCACTCATTTCGGCATCAAGGCCTCAATACGCTTTCTCAATTTGCGTGCTTCCAGGGTGTCTAACCCCTTAAGCGCATACCGTGCTTCTTGGAGCTTACCGGCGGCGGCGAAGAGGTGGGCGCGATTCAGCAGGGCTGGATAATCCGGAATTTGGGAGAGCTGCTCTATGGCAGCGAGTTGGCGTTCGAGTGGGGCCTTGTGCTGGGCCTCGACGAGGTAACGAAGATACCAGCGATGCTCCTCTGGCGAGACGTAGCTCCAGGCGTCGGCCCGATGTGGAACCGCCTCTGCCCATCGGCGCATGAACAGGGCCTGGGTCAGGGCTTTGCTTCGAGGCGACTTGAGCTTGTCGGACAGAATACCGGTCTGGTCTGCGTGCTCGATGAACAGCCCACCGAGCTCGATATATGCACGCACTCGAGAGTCGCGCTTTGGGTCGCGCAGTTGCTGGAGAGGTCGAACAGACTCATTCAGCACCGCGCTGAGTGCGTCGACCATTCGAATCCCGATGTGCCGGCCAAGCTGCATATACGTGTCTGGTGATGTTTGCTGAACGAAGGTCCACTGGGCGGCGGCTAGAGGCGTAGAGTTTGTCGGCTGACCATCAAGCTCAGCGCCGTGTACGGCGGCCATGGCCGCCATGATCTTTGACTGTAGTTTTGGACGCGCCTTGGGGGCCTGAATCGCAGATGAGCGATACCGCAGCCAGGTAGCCGAATCAACGGCTGGGGCGAGAGGGGCAAATTGAGGTGTACCTGATGCAACCGGCTTGGCTACGCCGTCTCTGGGAGGCTGTTCAGGCGTGCAAGAGATGCTCAGCAGCGTGCAGCAGATGAGGGCTTGATACAGTCGCATTTCCCTACGCTACACGGAGGTTTCGGACGCGTCTAGCATCGCACTGATTGACTTGTTGGCTCATTCCTCGCAGTATGCGCGGCCATGAGCGCGAGCGACGAAATACAGAGACGGCGAACCTTCGCCATTATTAGTCACCCTGATGCAGGGAAGACGACGATCACTGAGAAGCTTCTGCTCTTCGGAGGAGCGATCCAGATGGCCGGTGCGGTGCGAGCGCGCCGCGCCGATAGGCACGCCGCGTCGGACTTCCTAAAGGTGGAGCAAGAGCGCGGGATCTCCGTGAGCACGGCGGTCATGAGCTTCGAGTACGAGGGCTTTGCAGTAAACCTCCTCGATACACCGGGCCACGAAGACTTCAGCGAGGACACTTATCGCGTCTTGACGGCTGTAGACAGCGCGTTGATGGTGCTCGACAACGCCAAGGGCGTAGAGAAGCGGACCAAGGCGCTCATGGACGTCTGTCGCATGCGAACCACGCCCGTGATCACCTTCTCCAATAAGCTGGACCGTGAAGGGCTCGATCCTTTCGACTTGATGCAGGATGTTGAGGATCACCTGAACATCGCGTGCGTCCCTATGACCTGGCCCATCGGAATGGGCAAAGAGTTTGAGGGCGTCTACGATCTCGTAAACCGGCAGGTCATCTTCTATCAATCGACGGAGCGAGGTCGGCGTAACGACCGACTGGTTATCGATGATCTGGAGGGCGGCGCACTGGAGGAACTCTTCGGCGAGGAGAAGGCTGCCAAGCTGCGGGATGATCTGGAGTTGTTAGAGGTGCTCGATCCCTTCGACGCGGAAGAGTACCTGGCAGGTCGGCAGACCCCCGTCTTTTTTGGAAGTGCCATCAATAACTTTGGTGTCAAAGAGCTCTTGGATCAGTTCGTCCGGTCTGCGCCGGCGCCACAGCCAAGAGAGGCGCGAGAGCGGGAGGTTGTGCCGACTGAAGAGAGGTTCTCATGCTTCTGCTTCAAGATTCAGGCGAATCTAGACAAGATGCATCATGACCGAATGGCCTTCGTGCGGATCACCTCTGGCGTCTACAGCCGAGGGATGAAGCTCAAGCACGTGCGGACAGGCAAGAACATGACGGTCAATAATGCGACGACGTTTCTCGCGCGGGACCGTGTGGTGACGCAGCAGGCCTTCGCCGGAGACATCATCGGGATTCACAATCATGGCGGTATTCGCATTGGGGACACCTTCACCGAAGGCGAATCCCTCAAGTTTACGGGGATCCCAGCCTTCGCGCCTGAGTTATTTCGGCGTGCCCTCTTGCTGGATCCCTTGAAGGCCAAGGCCTTGCTCAAGGGGTTACAGGAACTCTCTGAGGAGGGAGCAGCGCAGCTGTTTCGACCCATGGAGGGCAGTGACTACATTATCGGCGCCCTAGGCATCCTCCAGTTTGACGTAATCACTTCGAGACTAGAGAGCGAGTACCGAGTTCGCGCTCGGTTTGAGAGCGTAGCGCTCGCCGCCGCGCGCTGGGTGACCTGTGACGACGAGGACGAACTCGATCGCTTCGTTCAAGAGAATCGTCGCCGAATTCACACTGACATCGCAGGGAACATCGCCTTCATCGCTCAGAGTGATTGGGCTGTGGGGTATGCTCAAGAGCAATACCCAAAGATCTCGTTCCACAAGAGCGTAGAGATCTAACTTGGGCGGTTCATTCATCCATTCTCTGGTCACAAGCCTTGGCGTGACCGCGCTCCTCACCTCTGTTTTTGCGCTGAAGTTTCGCTATTGGAAGCGGCCACGCGTATTGGCCGTTTACGCTGTGGTTTTCTTCGGGTTGGAGTGGGTAGGGCATCGTTACTTCCTTCCCGAAGGGGTGTTCGGCCCAGCGCTGGGTTATCTCGGCTTGTCCCTCTCGGTTCCCGTTATCATCGCCATCATCTTGATCGACCGATACGAGAAGAAGATGAAGGCGTCCGAAGAGTCAAAGTCCGAGCCGTAGCTGGGCGGCGTTCACATCAATGGGCTCTGCTCGAGCCATAGTTCGCCGAGAGAGCTTGGGCGCGTCATGCTGCGCCTCCAGCCAGCGATGTATCTCTTGTATCCCAGACGTGAAAGGGCGATTTTTCGCGCCATATAATTGGTCGACGACCCAGTGACTCCGACTCCGACGAATTCCAAGTGACGCTCGCTCCGGAGAGAGCACGCGGTAGATGTAGTAAGTGCCATCGCAGATCTCTTCCGCCCAGGATTCGGCAGCGGCTAGGCAGTTCTGCTGGTTACGTCCCTCCACAAGGAGCGCGTGAGTATTCGTGATGGGCTCAATCGTCCCTGGGATTCCCTCGATTGGGGGATCAGGAAACTGAATAAACTGTGCCTCTTGGCTGGCGGCCTCATCGGTCAGCCTGCCATGAAAATCGAACAGATCGCTCAGGGTTCTCAGTCGGGGTATGGGTAGATCACCCAGCATGCGTAGGGTGTCTCTTAGGAGATGGAGTGTCAGGAGCAGCTCTGCGTCATCGCGCTCAGAGATTTGAGATGCCTCTTCGAGTAGGCTCCAGTCATAGCGGCCTCTATAGACCGGGTGAGTGAGCAGAAACAGCGCGGGCTCATTGATTCGATCCAGGTGATTAAGCCATTTAGACGTTCGCCCCCTTGTGTTCATTTCGGCTCTCAGTCTGAGCAATTGCTGGGGCCTCATACAGCTCGCGGTCAGCTTGCGGAGCGTTCGAAGACTCGAACGTGTACCTGGGAAGCCAAGCTCAACTAGGACTCCACGGGCAGGCTTCTTCGCGATTCTTCGGATTCGTCGCAGCTGCTTATGAACCTTACGTTCAATAAAGCGCGAAGCCTGTGACAGAGCGACCAGCAGGGCGGGGGTGTGGAGCAGATCGGCTGCAGCTCTCACTCGGGTCAAAGTACAGTACAGGGGCCAACATCCGGAATGTACTCCTATGTTCAACGTCGACTGAAGCGCGTCGGCGTCTAGATGAGCGAAGAACTGCTCGAATTGGTCGTAGCGCCACGTGTTTGAGGGGTCGTCCGGCTCGCTGATGGTCATTGCGCTGTGCAGTTGAGCCGCATATTCCTCCGACTTAGCCCTCATATAAGGGAAGTCCAAGAGGTCGTCGCCTCGACAGAAAGCCCAACCTTCGCCTCGACGCTTACGAAGGCATACAGGACTAAAGGGGCCTTCTCCGACCTTAAAGACGTAGATGCTCTTCCGTTCGAAGAGGTAGAGAGCGGCCTTGTCCTGGTTAAAGCCCCAGCCTTCTCGCTCGACCGGTTGCCATTCGGAGTGTCTGTCCGCCATCACTGTCCTGCTCTGGAAGTTCGGTCCCCAAATCGCAACAACATCCGTCGTACGAAAACTCTTCCCGAATAGGCTCAGTTAAATCCAATAAATCGTAGAGGAGAGGTGTGTGGGCTTGGCGGGAGGACCTGACTGCGTCAGAGGGCTTCGTGAGGGACTGGCCCACGAAGATGTCGCGCCCTAGTCACTCTTGGTTCTCTGCTTCCGAAGACGCTGCCAAAGGGCCTGAATCTCAGACACCTGGAGGAGGGCGGCCACGACAACGGTGACGAGGATCGCCAGAAGACCGGCTGTGAGCCCACGGGGGAAGGCGGACCAATCGCTGAGGTGCAGCGCTGTCCACATCGCGACGGCGCCGCCCGTTAGGGCGCTGAGGCCCATGCGCACGAGCACGCTGAGCAGCCGGCGCGCTGGGTCCCAGCCCAGATTGAGGCTACGGCTCAAGACGGCGAATAGGGACACGATATAGACTGTGACAACGATGCCCGAGGACATGGCGAGCCCGAGGCCCCCAAAGCGGTCTGATAAAACCCAATAGAGCGGGTAGGCGACTAGCGCGATGACCGAGCCCACGATGGTAGGAATCCAGGTCTTTCCTTGCGCATAGAAGCCACGGGCGATGAGCATCTGCGCGGACCAGGCCCATAGACCGAGCCCTAGGACACCGGTGTAGAGACCGATCTCCCTGAGTTCCGCCAGGGTGAACTTACTGCGGCCCCAGATCACCTCTGCCATCTCGGGGCCAGCGGCGTAGAGCGCCGCTTGGGCGATGAGCGCCAGCACCAGCAGCAGGGCGACAGCGTCCATGAGCAACGCGGTGGCTCTGTCCGTGTCTCCCTCGGCGAAGATCCTAGACAAGGTCGGGAAGGTGGCCATGCCAGCGGCCAACCCGAAGACGCCCATCGGCACCTTCATCAAGGTCTTGGCGTATTGTAGTCGAGAGATGACGCCCTCATCGAGCCACGAGCCGAAGTGCTTGATGAACATGTCGTCGAGGACGATGACAGAGAAGCCCAGCATCACAGGGAGGCTCAGCAGAAGGTAGGTCCGAAAGTCAGGGTGACTGAAATCGAATCTTAGACGCCACTTTAGCCCGTGCTTAATCGCGCCGGCGAGCGGCATCCCGAAGGGGCCCAAGATGGATCCGGCGAGCACCCCCCAGGCGAACCCTTTGGCCCCCATGGTCGGTCCTAAGAGCACCCCTCCGAGGACGATGCACGTGGTGTAGACGACCGGAGCGAGCGCCGGCATGGTGTGCTTGTCGCGGGCCTGTAGGGTCGCCGAGATGAGACCACCGGTGAGATGGAATATCTGCGCGGGTAAGATAATCCGAATCAGCTCGTTAAGGGCGCCTAGCTTCTCCGCCGACCAGCCCCCCTGAATGTGCGGGGTGATGTGGGGAGTAAGAACCCACATCGCCGCGGTGGCTAGAACGAGCAGGACGGTGAGGAAGTTCGCGATGTTTGAGAAGGCGTCCCAACCGCCATCCTCGTCGTCTTCTGCCAAGTATCGGCTGAAAATTGGGATGAAGACGATGGACAGGACCCCGCCGGCTAAGAGGTAATTCAAGAAATCCGGGAGCACGAAGGCTGACCAGTAAAGGTCCGCTTCTGCGCCGCCACCCAGGGTTCGGCCGATCACCGATTCGCGGATCAGGCCTATGAGCCGCGACAGCAAGATGCTGGCAGCGTAGATCAGGGACGCTATCCCGATGGTCCTGCGGCTCATGTCTCTTCCCGATCATCGGGCTCAAAGGCGTAGAGTAGAGGTCCGACCCCGGCGGCCATCAACGCCGCTCCTAAGAGGTTGAACCAGATCGGTTGAGCGATTCTTCCCGTCGTCTCGATGACATCGAAGCCGAGTATGCCAGGCTGTACTCCGAAATACTCCATGATGGGCAGCGAGGTGGTGGGTAGATAGGCGATGATCGCGAGCAGAACGGAGCCAGAACGAACGTAGAGCCAAGCGGGCAGACCGGAGACAAACGCGAGCTGGGCGATACGACTAAAGGGACCGCCGATGGTGCCGATGAGAGCGATCATACAGATGCTGGTCCAAGGCTTGACGGAGTTAAGCAACGCTCGCTGCGAGACCCCGACTAAGACAAAGATAAAGCAGACCGGGTAAACGAAGCTGGCGAGCAGCGCGTTCGAGATGGGGTTCGTGCTCTCTGGTTTAGGCCCCGCGAGGGGGATGGGCTCATTGGATAGGGCTTCTCCGACGTTACCCAACTCGCTTCCGATGATGGCGAAACCGACACCGGCGATGAGGGCGTAGATCATCCACAGCGGCCGCTTGGGCACGGCTGGGCTCTCTGTGTCGGACGGAAAGAAGCGTTGGTCCAGTTTGTAGACGACATAGGCTGATAAGACGAACCCGATGGCGAGGGCTTCGGGCCAGAACGCCCTGGGAGCGAGACCCAAGGGAAGCCGCGCCAGGAGTTGCCACAGGAGGAACGCCGCAAAGGCCCAAATAGGAGAGAGAGGCATAACCTGCCATGAAGATGTTCAGCTTGGCCAGCACCCTACAACAAACGATCGGAGCCGCCAACGGGCAGCTTTTTAAGGCGCCGATTAGAGTCCATAGATAGCGCGCACCTGATCGACCACCCACCGTATCCCCTGGAGATTCGGATACGTGATCTGTTTGTGCGTTAAGTCGAAGGCCCTCGTAAGAATTTCGTCTGTTGAGCCGTCGAGTCGATGGTTTCGGTCGTGGTCGTTTATGTAGAACTCCACGTTAATACCGATCACTGGGTCGAGACGTCTAGCGACGACCTCCAGATTGATCAAGGCGAGGTCGGGGACCACATCCTCGATGTCTTCGTCTCGCATCATCCCGTAGGTCGTGTCCGCTGGGTCCCAGATCTCAAAGGGCCATCGATGTCCTGTGGCGACGGTGTCATCGTAGATAATCTCGGCCCATCGATCTCCCACGGCGAGGTATGGTCGCTCCCACCCTCTCGACTGTCCGTCGAGGTCGATCAGCAGGTCTACCTTCAAGGTTGACCCTAGCTGCTCGAAGACGTGCAGCGCGAGGTGTGACCAGACGACGCCATGAGAATGGGAGACGACGATGATCCGAGTCGGATTGAAGACAGGGTAGAGCTGGCCATCCTCGAGTTCTCTGTTTACAAAGCGCCTCTCGAGAACATCGAGGAGCCTCAAGAGATCGAGGAACCCCCGGGTGGCCACCGCACCTTGAGCGTCACGCTGCGTGAAATATTCGTCTCCAAACGCCTCGACCTCGACCGAGAACCCCGCGGCCCGGATAGGGGCCGCGATGGCGTCTAGTGTGCCTCTCTCTTCCAAGTATTCAGGGTTCCGACGACCGAGTGAACGGTCGTGACCCGATACGCCAATGATGACAACATCAGGTCCGCGTTCGGGACGAAGATATGCGCAACCCGAGGTGCGAGTCGCTGGGCTCCAGACACAGGCGTCATATCCGTACCGGAGGCAGTCATAGTCAACAGGGCGCTCACTTTGGCAGGTGCGTAAGAGATCTCCATCGCACTCCGCTTGGTCCGGGAGTCCTTGACAGGGATTCCTGCTGGGCGACGCTGAGGGGGCATCCCTCCCGGGGCCGGGGCTTTGGGGAGGCGAGTTCGGCTCGCTTGGGATTACCTCGCTTGATGGTCGCTGGCCGGAAGTGGATGGGGGTAGGTCATGGTCAACCATTGGTCGGAGTATGGTAATGCGCTTCGGACCATCGTCGCGCTCTTGACAGCCGATAACACCGAGCATTATGGCCAGAAATACCAGTCGCATGTAGCCACCTATGAACACCCACTGGATAGTAGTCTGACGCAAGCGCCGCTCCGGGTCTAGAGATCGCCTCGGACACAAATTACCAAATGGTCAGCGACCGATCGCCAGCGCGCGGCATCGTAGAGGATAAGCTCACTCCACGGCGACGCCCATTTTTTGTGGCGCATAGCCGAGTAGTGTGGGGCGTTGATGTTCGTCGCGCCCGTCTACAACCTGATGCTCTATGGATGGAGTCTCGCCGTGTTCAACCCGCCCAATTATAGTGATCTAGACCCCATCGAGACGGCATACACCGTGCCTACCTATGCCTGTATTCATGTCAGTGACGACCACCTATTGGTGACATTTCACGCCGATGACGCGACGCCTCGGGGCGTGGACGTGGTCTGCTACGCTGAGACCGAAGACCGGCTGACCATTCCGGCCCGGATCAATCTTCATCCCGTAACCGATGAGATATTGGTGGGGGTGTCAACCAGAGAACGCCCGAGCTCTGATCGTGCTCTCTTTGGTCTCTGCGGTCTCCTGGGGCGTTCTTATGAAGACCTCATTGAGAGCTACGACGCGATGCATTTGGAGATGACCTGTTCGGTATTGGGAGAGCCGGTTATCCACCTGGGAGAGCATTATATGACCCCCATAGAGTGGGTATCACTGCTCCTGGACCAGGCTAAGAGCCTCCTGGAGACCCGACTGGGTTTCAAGGTCGATCGAGTTCTCCTGACCCACTCGGACAGTCTGGGGTTCGCCCAACGTCGTGCGTTGATCGAGGCTGCAGAGTCCTCCGGTCTGACCGTGATTCGGCTGTTGAGACACTCAGTCGCGGCGTCCTTGGGGGTCGGTTGGTCCTTCAGTCCGACACATGGCTTCCCTGCGCTCCGAGACCTATTAGATGCCGGTCTACGCCGTGAGGTAGAGCCTTTTTGTGAACACATCATGGTGACGTATACCGGCTCAGAGGCGACGGAGGTGGCCGTCGCTAAGGTCAACCCCGATTACGTCTCGATTATTCACGTCGAGTCTGACGTGCTCTGCGGGGTCGCTGAGATGGACCGCGCGTTGGCTCGTCATCTGCTGATGTGCACCGGCCTCGATGACTCCGAGATACGTGCGCTGAGCCCAGAACGTTGGCGATTGGTTTTAGATTCGGCGGTCTGCGCTCGTCAGGCTCTCCAGACAGACACAGAGGTCACCGTCAAGTTGGCTGACTTCGACGACTTTACCTACGCGCTTTCATCTGCCGAGTGGCGACAAATAGTGCAGCTAAACTTGGCGAGAGTGGAGGAACTGTGGTCCAGATGCCTGACTAAAGTTGGTCATGAACCCACTCAATTTAACGCTGTAGTACCTCTCGGTGCGACGGATCTAATCCCCGCGCTTCACGACGCGTGCGCGAGAGTATTCGGACTCCGCGCGGGGAAGGGAAGAGCGCTGTCCCAGGGCTCGGATCTCACGATTCTTCGCGGTTTGAGCGCACAGTCCGGTGTCCTGTCAGGTCTCATCTCCGAGATCCTTTTACTGGACGCAACTTGCTCCGACCTGCGCATACGGGTCCGATTGGATGAGAACGAAAGCGACGAGTTCGAAGACCGGGTTCTGGTCCCTGCGAACACGACGATCCCGCATCTCCAGACAATGCAGTTGAAGTGCAATTCGGATGTTCAGCGCGTGGTCGCTCTAGAGCTTTCTGAGTCGCGAAACGGGGTGAGCCGCACCATCGGCCGCCTACGTTTGGATGACCTCGGGCGGGGGCATGGGGCGGATGTTCGACTGGAGTGCAGGCTGGCGATCGATGCAGCCCACGAAGCCACGCTCTCATTGACGGAACTCGATACAATGCGCGCCGTAAGCGTTCGCCTCCCTTGGTGCGGTGGGTCCCCGCCAACGCTTCGAGAGTTACCGGGTGCCCTAAACGTCGAGGAGATCTCGTCCAAGGCCCTAGCGAGTAAGACGACGGACCTCTTGACCCAAGAGGAGCTAGACCTTTTGCTGGAGCATCTATCGGCGCTTGAGTCTGAGTGAGCGAGGGTAGGGTTTGTCACGCTCAAGGAGCGCGCTGCTTGGGCCCTAGATGAAGCCGTCGAGCACCTGCATAGCCACCTTGTGACGACCAAATGGCGGCATAATATAGGCGCCCTGAATCCGATGTCGCACGGCCTCGAGGGTCTCCCTCGCGATCTGTACACCCTCGGCCTGGCCTTGGCCTCGCTCGTCGGCGGCCTCCATGCGGTCCATGACGTAGTCGGGGACGCCCATGCCGGGGACATTATCATTCAGAAACTTTGCGTTGCGATAGCTCGCGAGGGGACAGAGCCCGAGCATTACGGGGATCCCCATGGCCTCGGCGTCCTCCAGAAAGCGTTCTACCTTTACGTGGTCATAAACTGGTTGGGTCATCACCACTTCCGCGCCGGCATGGAGCTTCATCTCTAGGCGCCTAATCTCCCGCTTGTAGTCAACAGCAGCAGGCTCAGCTCCGGTCGCACAGACGAAATCTGTGCTGTGTGTCATCGCTTGTCCACTTGGGTCGACACCGTGGTTAAAGCCATTGACTACGTTGAGCAGGCCGATGCTGTTAACGTCATAGACGCCGGTCGCATGGGGAAAAGGGCCCATCTTAGGTGGGTCGCCGGTGATCACCACCAGGTTTCTGAGACCCAGCACATGCATGCCCAAAAGATGCGCTTGAAGCCCCAGATAATTGCGGTCTCTGCAACACACATGAACCAGAGGAGACAGGCCGGTGTGTCGTTCGATCTCAACGGCCATCGCTACATTACCCATGCGGAGTGACGCGCGTGGGCCATCAGCGATGTTGATGGTCGTAATCCCAAACTCCTCAAGCTCTTTCGCCGCCGCGATTCGCTTAGTCAAATCGAAGCCGGGAGGCGGGTTGAGTTCGACGCTTGTGACGAACTCGCCAGCGTCCAATCGTGCGCCGAAGCGGCTACGCTCTGAGAGCGGAGTGGGCTCGCCATCGAAGGTTTGATCTGCGACGTCGATGCTTCCGTCAAGCGCGCCGCTCGTCGCCGTCACCATGCGGACAGCGTTGGCCATGCGACGAGTGTGAGACGGTGTCGTCCCGCAGCAGCCACCAACGACGCTTACTCCCGCCTTGAGTAGTCGGCGGGCGAAGACCCCAAAATACTCTGGGTTCGCGACATAGATCGTGCGGTTCTCTAGGTGCTTGGGGTTGCCGGCGTTCGCCATCGCCATGACAGGTCGGCCGAGGCCGACCATCGCCGTAGTCACTTCGAAGAGGTGGTCAGGGCCACCTCCACAGTTCGCGCCGATGACATTCGCTCCGGCGGCGACCAAGCGACGCCCTACCGTCTCAGGGGGCAAGCCCCTGCGGGTAGAGCCGCCCTCCATAAAGAGGCAGAGAGCGACGATGGGGAGCTCACAG
>CALELH010000603.1 GCA_937902595.1 uncultured Myxococcales bacterium | reverse complement strand
TCTGCCTGGCGTACCAAGATATAATCCATCGACATAAATCGATGCATCGTTGGGTTTAACCTCAATCTTGACGGCGCCGGTACCCTTTGGTGGCGGCGGTGGTGCGTCCGTGCGCTGAATCACACCGCCTCCGCACGCGATGAACAGCACGGAGAGTAAGGCCGCAGTACGAGCGAGCATGCTGGTTAAGGCCTCCCCTTCTGCGGTGGCGTGATCAGGATTGTGTAATCTGCGGTCCGAGCGATCTCACGATATCGCACAACCTCATCCTCTGGCACGCTCAGCGTCAAGCGAACCGAACCACTTGGAGATTCGGAGACCGTAGCATCAATCAGGATCGCGTCGGCATCGCCGGAGGGGGCCCCCGTGTCATATTGCCAGTATAGCCCTCTACGCTCGGTGTTCACCGGGTCACCGAGACCGACCGTAAGCTCTGGCTCACCCTGATGCTGTGTAGTCAGTTGCGCACAAGGGCGCAGTGGCGCCTTAACCCGAATCCACAGCTTGGGGTTGGCGGGCGCATCCAGATCCGGTGATGTCGGCTGTGTGCGTTTCATAAGTTGAGACATCGGGACAACGACGTGTAAGTGGACAGTGCCGTCGCTCCCACGCTGCAAAGCTGTTGCCCTTAGCTGCTTGGCGGCTTCGTTTCCTCGTTGGAGCCACAAGGGATGCTGGGACAGTCGGTCCTTCTGATTCCAGCGGAGCCGCCCAACCAGCTTCTCCAGTCGGCGCTCTGCGTCCTTTCGGGCGAGCTCTCTCGGTGAGTCATCGGTCACACCGCCGGTTGGGGAAAGAATTCGAGGCGTCCCCACTCCCACCGTACGCAGCTCAGCCCGTGACCAGTCGATCACGCCCTCTTCGAGCCGTTGTTCAATGGGAGCTGCATGTACAGTTGTAGCGAGCAGGGCGCTCAGCGCGACAGCGCCTAAAAGTAGGCAGCGGAACAGCTTATTCCCACTCGATGGTCGCTGGCGGTTTGTTCGAGATATCATATACAACCCGGTTAATGCCCGAGACCTCGTTAATAATTCTCGTCGACATCCGATCCAGGACATCGTGCGGGATCGGATACCAATCAGCGGTCATTCCGTCCAGGCTTCCGACACAGCGGATAGCGAGAACGCTCTCGTAGGTACGGTCATCACCCATCACACCGACTGAGCGCACAGGGAGTAGAACACAGAGCGCCTGCCAAATCTTCCGGTGTAGTCCGTTACTCTTAACCTCTTCTCTAACGATGAGGTCGGCCGCACGTAGAATCTCGAGTCGCTCCCGAGTAATCTCACCCACGATGCGTATCGCGAGACCTGGCCCTGGGAATGGGTGCCTCCAGATGACGTGCTCCGGGAGGCCTAACTCTAGGCCTGCGTGGCGTACCTCGTCCTTGAAGAGTTCACGAAGCGGCTCGACAATCTTGAGGTTCATTCGCTCTGGTAGACCGCCAACATTGTGGTGGCTCTTAATGACCGCAGCTGGCCCTCTAACGCTCACGCTCTCGATGACGTCTGGATAGAGGGTGCCCTGTGCCAAGAAGGTCGCGTCTTCGATAGTCTGCGCTTCTCTCTCGAAGACCTCTACGAACACGCGGCCGATGATCTTTCTCTTTTGTTCAGGGTCCGTCACCCCCTCAAGCTCGCTAAGGAAGGCCTCGGAGGCGTCTACAGCCCTGAGGTCATATCCGAACTGGCCTGCAAAGACCGACTCAACCTGTTCGGCTTCGCCAGCTCTCAGGAGCCCGTTGTCAACGAAGACGCATGTCAGGCGATCGCCGATCGCCTTGTAGAGCAGAGACGCGGCGACCGCGCTGTCCACGCCCCCGGACATTCCACAGATGACGCGGGCGTCTCCAACCTGCTCTTGGATCCGCGCAACAGCCTCATCGACGAAACGCGCGGGTGTCCAATCTCCACTGAGACCGGCCTGATCGAAGAGGAAAGCTTGGAGCATCTCTGGCCCCTTGGGGCTATGCACGACCTCCGGGTGGAACTGAACCCCCCAAATACGGCGCTCCTCATCGGCTACAGCGGCTACAACACCATCTGCGGTCCGCGCGATGACGCGAAAACCATCAGCAGGCTTTGAGACATGATCCCCATGGGACATCCACACCTCTGCCTCATCGCTGTCGACCCGGGCGAACAGGCCTTCGTGATCAGTGATCTTGATGGCCGCCCTGCCATATTCCCTACGTGCCGAGGGCTCTACGACGCCACCCAGGCTTCTGGTCAGCACCTGTAGACCGTAGCAAATGCCTAAGATTGGGACCCCGAGGTCCAAGATCTCAGCGCTTAATGGAGGCGCGTCCTCTGCTGTCACGCTGGCTGGGCCACCGCTGAGAATAACCGCTCCCGGCGCGCGTGAGACGATGTCTTCTGTGCTGGCGTCGAACGGTAGGATCTCGCAATAGACGTTCTGCTCTCGCACTCTGCGCGCGATGAGCTGGGTATACTGACTGCCGTAGTCGAGAATAATGACGGTGTTTGCCATTAGTTGATCCGATAGTTAGGGGCCTCTTGAGTGACGACGACGTCATGGACGTGCGACTCCTTGAGACCGGCCGTAGTGATTTGGACAAACCGAGCGTTCTTCCGGAGGGAATCAATGCTCGCCGATCCTGTGTAGCCCATTCCCGAGCGCACACCACCAATCAACTGGTAGAGCGTGTCGGCCAAGGGGCCTCTGT
>CALELH010000602.1 GCA_937902595.1 uncultured Myxococcales bacterium | reverse complement strand
ATCGTCGTGTAGGCGCCTGTCGCGTCGCCATCGACCTCGAAGGGTTCACACGCGGGGACTGGCGAAACGCTCGGATAGACGTCACAAATCGCCTGCTCATCATCAGCGTCGAGATCCCGCTTGGAGGTCTCGCCAGGTGGTGCTGAGGCGTACATAGTGGCAACCGGGTCCGTCGAGTGATCGAAGCCCAATAAGTGCCCCAGCTCATGGGTCAATGAGTTCTCAACATCAAAACGGGTCAGGGGCGCAGGATCAGAGGTGCTAAATCTGAGGTAGGCTCCGTTAAACTCCACATCTGCATCTAGAATTTGTCCAATGAACAAACAAGCCCCACCGATCTCCCGACAAAATGTCACCGTCGTGAGCGCCGCCACATCTCGGGGGTGTTGCCAGCTGGACGCTTCCTCTTGGAAGAGGACAGTGTTCAGATTTGGGCCGCCAAGCCGATACCCAACGAGGTCGTCGTCGGTGATACCTGAATAATAAAACTCCTGGCTTGAGCAAGTGACCCCCTGCCAGGTCAAGAAAGACTTCTGAATCGCCTCTACCAGGTCCCCTTTGGAGACATCCTCGCTGCCTCGCTGGTGGATGTGATACGGGATACAGCGCCGATTCCAGCTGATGGGCTCACCGGTCTCAGAGACCGAACGCTTGTAGGCCCACGCGTCCGGCACAAGGACGAGTAGCACCGACGCGACGACGAGCCTGCGAATATAGTCTTTCTTCAAATTCAACGAGAGATTCCTTGGCGGCGATGAGCGCAGACTATCACACATCCAGGGTATCATTCCTCGGATGTCGAAACATCTCCTTGGTAACCAAGGGAGAGGTCGCCTATTCTCAATGTGCGAGTCGGTCAACTCAAGCACAAGTGACTATTCAAACGGTAAGGGGGCTTAGAACCGTGAGAACTCTAATTGGACTGCTCACCGTAGCCAGCGCGTTCGCACTTGGATGCGGTTCGGACGAAGGCTACGCTGAGCCAGCGGCTGCGGACATGGGAGTCGCGGCAGATATGGGCTGCGTCGATTGTCCGGTCGTCTGCCCCGAAGGCGCGGATCTACCTGAGGGGTTCGTCTGCCTTGAGGCCGGCGAGTTTTGGATGGGCAGCCCTCCGGACGAGTCTCTCCGTATGGAGTTCGAAGAGGAGCGCCATCTCGTGCGCATCACCCAGCCATTCCTCATCTCGATACACGAGGAGACCCAGGCTGCGTGGTCTGCGACGGTCGGAAATAACCCCTCCTACTTCTCCGACGGCGCAGGTGGGTGCGAAGTGGAGGCGTGTGAGAACCGACCCGTTGAACGTATCAATTGGCATGAGGCCGCGGCCTATGCGAACCGGCGTTCTGAGTCCGAGGGGCTGGTCCCCTGCTACACTTTGACTGGTTGTGATGGTGAGCTGGGAGCTGGGTGCGAGGGAGATAGAAAGACCTGTTTAGCTGGGTTTACCTGCGCCGAGGTCACGATGCTAGACGCATGCACGGGCTATCGGCTCCCCACAGAAGCCGAATGGGAATACGCAGCCAGAGCAGGTAGCGAAGATTTTCGTTATGGCCCCATCGACGACATCGCGTGGTACTTCGGGACAGCCCGGTTACGAACGCACATCGTTGGCGGCAAGCAAGCCAATGGGTTTGGCCTATTCGACACATACGGCAACGTCGCTGAATGGACCTGGGACCTTTTTGCTCAGGACTATGGATTCTTTGGTAGGCCTGAAGAGGCACTTGATGATCCGCGTGGCAGTGAGTTTGGCATGACCCGGATCCATCGGGGATGCGATCACAGCACAGGCTACGAAATCTGCCGCGCTGCTCAGCGAGGTAAAGACTTCCCGGCCAAACGTGCACACACCATTGGATTTCGATTGGTTCGGCAGCTTCGGTAAGCCCTTACGGCGTCACTATCCCGAGCAGCTCGACGTCGAACACCAAGGTAGCCCCGGGCGGAATCACTGGTGCCGCTCCCCGACTCCCGTAGGCGATGTCCGATGGACAGACCAGACGTGCCTTCGCGCCAACCTTAAGCTGGCTAATTCCGTCGGTCCAACAGGGGATCACCCGGTCTAAGGGAAACTCCGCGGGCTGTCCGCGACTGTAACTACTATCAAACTCAGTGCCATCGATTAAGGTTCCTCGGTAGTGCACGCGCACCGTGCTCTTGGGCGTGGGCTGCGCCCCGGTACCAGCTTGGCGAAGAAACCACACCATCCCCGAAGAAGACACCTTAGCCCCTGGGAGGGCCTTAGCCTTCTCGACATACTGTGTTCCCTCTTGCTTCGCCAGATGGGCACGTTTCTGGACTCGCCTGTGAGCGAGATTATCGACCCCATCCTGATACTTGGACGGATCGATGAGGTACTTACCGTCAAGGGACGCGCGCATCCCAGCGTAGACGAGAGACAGCTCCCTCTCATCCAGCTCGAACGGCGCCAACTCCAACATCAACTTCACACCCAGCGCATAGAGAACCTTATCATCCTCAGAGTTTAGCCTCGCCTCTGGCGTCGCCATGGCGGGCCCTGCCACCAATAAGACTAAGCACCCGATCAAGAGTGATATGCGTTGACCCATCTTCTCTCTCCAATATGAGATCTACACTGTTTTGTAGCGCACGATGAGCACGCCGTATCCTTGTGTACACATTTGATTCGCCCGTCCAGTCAACCAAGCCTGTCTGTCGATCTGTTCCGAGCCTGTTTCGATTATTCTGCTCACGCGCCTATGGTCACGTGAAGGATGATAGGCAAGCCGCTGAACGACCCCCCTCACCTGTTCACGTAGACATATGCATGAGTTGCCCTCGGCAAATGGCCCTTAGAGCATGCTGATTTGTGATCGGAGGAGACGTCCAATGGGTCGGCGAGCAGCTCACGCGAGCGGCTCGCCGACACAGATGGAGATCTCTCTCAACCGAGTCGGCTCTGCCCGACGATTACTGGGCTGCCTGCTCCTGGCAGAAGCCGTCGTCATTACATATCCAGTTGTCAGGACATGGTCCGTCGTCTGCGCACCGAATTAAGCAGGCGCCTTCAATACAGGCCTCGCCAATTCGAGCAACACAGTCGTCATTGTTCTCACAAGGAGGTCGGACACACTGGCCATCTCGGCATAGGCGGCCGCCAGCACACTCGTTGTCCTGGAGACACACTGGCGGTGGAGCCACACGGAGGCAGTTCCCTTCGAAACAGACTTCGTTGTCGCCACAATCTGTGTCTTCGGCGCACTCTGGTAGCACCTCAACGCAGCGATTGAGCTGACACGCGAAGTTCTCATCGCAGTCACGGTTGACCAAACACTCAGGAGGTGGTGGCAAACAGCGCCCCTCCTGACATTGCTCCTCGCCAGCGCAGTCCTCATCAGCCTCACACGGAGGTGGTGGCTCACAGTTGGATTGGCCGCCCTGAGTCCAGACCGCGCGTTCCCAGTTGAGGCCGCCGTTCAGACCACGCTGCTCACCACAACGCCACCCAGCCATCAGGTTGCCCCGCTCAGTGTGCCAGCAGAGCTTCTTCTCACCCTGGGTATTATCGGTGTCACATGACGCCCGGCGAACAGGGACGCCGAGCGGCGCGAAGCCCATACTCTGGTTTCGGCTGTAGTACCACTGGGCGCCGTTCACCTCTCGGGTGCGGTTGTTATTATCACCCGTGTTGGTGAAGACCTCTCTCGTCGGCCCCATGGCGAGCACGGACCAGTTCGGTGCGCCCGCTGGGCGGCAGCCCATCATCACGACGTCGCCGTTACAGACCGAACGAATGTCGTCTAGCGGTACTGAGCCCTGAGCAAATCGACTTACATGGCACTGACACCAGTCCTCGATGCGATCGTCAGGTATATCGGTGATGATGCCTTCGAAGTCATTAATATCTAGCTCAGGGATCACGACATCTTTCTCACGGACGAAGATAAACCACTGTCCGTTGTCGAGATTCGAGACACCGCACTTGAGCACGTCATCAGCCGTTCCCCAGTCGGTACCGTCATTCGGGTCACCGCCCATTCCGCGGTCATCAAAGTCGACGGTGAAGTCATCATCGGACACACACGAATCCTCGCCTTCAAGGAAGCCGCCACCATAGGCATCACCCAAGGGGAGTTCCTCCGCCGTTAGGTTGTTCTTACGGGCCGGTGTCGGCCGCGTAGCGCCCTGGCCGTTGTCTTCCTCGAAGCAGCTGTTGCTGTCATTGCCCGCGGTCCATTCCATATACCAATTAACATCGTAGAAGCTGAGGTCTACGTTCATGGGGTCGGCGGCGCCGCCGATCTCTGAACGACACGCAAACCGAACGTCGAAGTTGCGATCAAAGCCCCTCAGGCCACTCCACACACCAGAGTGGGCGCTACCAGGCGACAGCGTCGCTAGATCTTCGTAGTACCCGGACTCTTTATCACTCGGTGCTTCACCACGGGTACTTGATACGAGAGTCCAACCACCGCCATCGTTGGTCTGGTCGCAATAGACACGGACCGGCTCAGCGGCCCCCGGAGGCATGACATTGTACACGCCGCTTCGTCGCTCAGCCCCCTCCTCGATCGCCGCCGCCAACGCGTCCTTACAGCTCTCATAGAGGTCACCTCGGCCTGCGCTGATGCGGTTAGTAAACAAGGCACGCTCCCAATCGAGGGAGTTTGTTAGACCGGTTCGAGCACCACAGCGATAGCCGCCCATGACCCGCCCGTTCTCTGTATGCCAACAAAGACGATTGTTTCGCTCCGGCTCACCGCGAGTATCGCACCGGTTACGAGACACCCCGCTACCGGCCGCCGCGAAACCCATGCTCCAATCTTCGGAGTAGTACCAATCGATCCCGTTGTGTCGGTTCAAGACGTTGTTGCCATCACCCGTGTTGCGGAAGACCTCGTTTCGGAGGCCCTGACCGAGGAGCGTCCAGTTCGGCGCGCCAGTCGGGCGGCAACCGTACATGACCTTGTCTCCGTTACAGCGCTGCTTAATGTCCACGAGGGAGAGGTTGCTGTCTCCGTAGCGACTGCTGTAGCAGAGGTACCAACCAATGAGACGAGAGTCGGCCACATTTGATCGGATGCCCTCGAACTCAAAGAGATCACCATCTCGGCGTCCATTCACGAACATGTAGGCGAGCAGAGTGGCCGATTCAACGGACCAACTCTCAGAGCCATCGCCCCAGTCAGCTTCTGCAAACCAAACTCTTCCCAAGCCTAGATCGCGGAAGCCAAGGAAAGCCTTGTTCTCTTCCCAACCACCCAGGAAGGTGACGTCCGGGAAGTGATCGATACGAAATCCACAACCAGACATAGCGCGGTTCTCGTCGACGTTCTGATTGTCACGCCAAAAGCGATTACGCACATTGAGTCGTACGGGAGGGTTGATGTTATCACCGCAGTTACCCTGCCTCTCCCCCTGTTCAACACCGCCCTCGAAGACGTCGTTATAGACCGTGTGTCCAGTGTTGAACTCAGTGATCACGATTCCGCCAGCGCGGACGAAAGAACGTACAAGGCCTGCGTCATAATCGTCGGCAGCGTTCCGCATCACTAAGAACGCTTGGGTCTGATCCGTTGGGGTACAGCTGTTCTCGATCTCAAAGTCCAGATCCGCGTCATTAAGGAAAGCGGGTAGATTGAGATCGGGCATATCGCCACACACTGTAACGATCGGACGGTAGTCCGGTGCGAGTTCTTCAGGCGCAGGCAATGTGTCGCATATGACCGTGCCCGATGGGTCCAAGCCGGTCACGAATTGACCTTCAGGACAGAGCAGCTCGCCCGAGCGAGGAAAACCACAGTGACCGCGACCGTCCGCGTCCATTCTGAGGAGCGCCTGGCCGGCAGGACACTCAATAGCAGGCAGCTGACTTAGACCACGATCATCCGGTGCGCAGATCGGCTGGTATTGGGCGTTGATGCCTCGAAATACCTGACCCGCTTCACAGGTGATGTCAATGCACCGCGCTACACCGCGGTCGTCCGTCCCGAGCATCAACTCGCCCGCAGGACAAGAATAGATCGGTCGAGCTAAGAGGTTGCCTCGGCCATCAAAGACTTGTCGATCACCGACGAAAAGACCGCCCGAACCGGTTCGAATCAGTCCGTCATGACCTGTTTGGACATTACCCGCCGCTCGGATCGATGCCTGAGCGATGAGGTTATTACCCGCTACGTCTCCGTTGAAGCTCGCCGCGCCGGCGACCTGCAGACCACCAGTTCTGATGGTCCCGATGAAGGCCGTGTTGTCGTTCAGGTGAACGTTATTGTTCAGATAGAGATTGGCGTTCACCTCGACGCGGTCGTTCGGACCACTCAGGCGATTGACGTTGGCGGTCGTGGTGTTGATCGTTTGAAACGTCGCCAACCGACCGTCGAGCAACGTCACCTGGGTCGGGCCGGCGCTCACATCCAGCCCTCCCGCTATTTGAGTACGACCTTCAATGATCACCCCATGCTCCGGGCTCGCCTTAAGCCGCAGCGCACCTTCGACGTTATTGGCGTTATTGGCCGGAGCGACGAAGATCTGTGCCTGACTGCCACGCCAGCGAATCCCCTCGTTCGGACCGACATCTGCGATCTCGAGATAATCAACTCCGACGATGCGGTTATTGCCAAGATTGAGTACAGGCCGGCAGCACTCGCCACCAAAGGTGATCGTCCCGCCTCCAGCGGCATCTCCGGTAAAGGTATAATTACCGGTGGTCGTGTCGTTGGCGTTCCTACGTAGAAAGGGAGGATCCTCCTCTTGGCCGAGCAGACGCAACACGCGCTCAGGAAGATCCTCAAGTCCTGCCGCGCCGTCGACCATGATCACATCACCTGGAGGTCCGGGAGGCCCCTCTGGACCCTCGGCCCCAGCTGGGCCTCGAGCGCCTCGCAGACCGACGTTAGACCCTATCCATTCTCCTCGTTCGTTGATCACGACCCCGACACCGGGGATCGCTACAGAGGTCGGGTTAATCCGGCCTTGAACATCAAAAGCGAGGTTCGCGCTGAAGGCAGCGGGGACCTTGAAGAGCTTGGTCCGAGGACGCATCTCTCCCTGGTTGTTCAGCGTCACGCCCAACCAGATGTCGTCTCGCATAAAGATCTCAGGGTCGAGCGGGTCGCGGCTACCGATGGCGACGGCGTAGAAGCCCTCGACGAACTCGATGTCCGGATGGCGCTCATCATAGAACGGCAGATCAGCGTCTTCCTCGCTATAGAGGCGGATACGAATATCGTGTTCGCCTTCGTAGGGAAGCCCCTCGTCATTGACGACCACACCCTCTTGCATCACTACATTCGGCAATGACCACGCCACACCGGGTAGTAACAGCACGAACACGAGTCCTAATCGACGCATGCCCCATCCCTTTCGCCTGACGACCTAAGCCGCCTGGTTCTCGCTAGCCGATGCAGAGACCGGCTCATTTAGATTCGCTCTTTAATTGATGGCCGGCAGCTCAGGGAGCGTTCGGCGCATCCCCCTCATCACCAGCGCCATCGGCGTCTTCGCCTGCGCCAGCGCCATCATCGACATCATCACAATGCTCGATAAACGTACACGCATCACCTAAGCCATCATTATCCACGTCGCTCTGGGCGGGATTTGCGAGGCCTGGACAATTATCAAATCGATCCGCTGTGCCGTCTCCATCAGTGTCCACGTCCTGCGGGAGGACATCTTCGCGGATCGGGACTGCACACGCCAACCCCAAGGCACCTGACGCCGCGACCTGCGCGGGATTGGGAACGCCGGGACAGTTATCGTCACTGGCCGAGATCCCATCATTATCAACGTCATCCATACATGGGTCGTTCAGATTCTGATCAGGGTT
>CALELH010000601.1 GCA_937902595.1 uncultured Myxococcales bacterium | reverse complement strand
GGATTTTGATGGCGATGGGTTTGGAGAGGGCTGTCAAGCCGGGCCCGACTGTGATGACCGGAGCATGTCTTCGCACCCCGGCGCCGCTGAGCAGTGTGGTGATGGACTTGATAATGACTGCGACGACGCGACTGAAGAGGGCTGTGGGTGTAACGACGGTGAGGCGCTCCCATGCTACCCAGGACCAGATGGGACGGTCTCGGTGGGCCGGTGCAAGGCTGGGTACCAGGTCTGTCGCGATGGCGCTCTTGGCGTCTGCGAAGGCTCCAAGGTCCCTGCGACCGAGATCTGTAACGGCACCGATGACGACTGTGATGGCCAGCTAGACGAAGGCTCAACCAACGCCTGTGGGACGTGTGGAGACCTACCTGTCGAGGTGTGCGATGGCGCAGACAACGACTGTGATGGGACGACTGACGAAGGGCTGTTTAACGCCTGTGGTGAGTGCGGCGTACCGCCGGATGAGTTCTGCGACGTTATCGATAATGACTGTGATGGCCAGATCGATGAGCAGTGTCGCTGTATCGCGAGTGTGCCCGAGCGCTGTTACACCGGCGCAGCAGGTACCGAAGGCGTGGGCGGCTGCAAAGCTGGTTTCTGGCTATGTTCGGAAGGCGAGCGCGCCGGCTGCGTCGACCAGGTGCTCCCGGGCCAAGAGGTCTGCAATGGCTTTGATGACAACTGCAATGGCGAGATCGACGAGGGCTTGACCAATCGATGTGGCGAATGTGGCCCGCAGCCAGTGGAGAGCTGCCAGGGGCCAACTCGTGACTTTGGGAATGGCTTAGATGATGACTGCGACGGGCGGATCGATGAGACCTGTAATTGTAATGACCGCCTCAATCAGCCCTGCTACAGCGGGCTTCCAAAGACCCTCGGTAAGGGGATCTGTGTCGGCGGTGTCGCGGACTGTGTGGACGGGCAAATCACCGAATGTCGTGGTGACGTAACGCCACAGGAAGAGGTGTGCGGAGACGGGATAGACAGCGACTGCGACGGCCATGTCGACGAAGGCTGCGCCGCGGAAGGGTGTGTCCCCGAGGTCGAGACCTGCAATGGACTGGATGATGACTGTAATGGTCGGGTAGATGAGGGCGTCAGAGGGCCTTGTGGGTGTATCGAGGAAGGGGCCGAGGAGATCTGTGGGGACGGCTTTGATAATGACTGCGATGGCCGTGTCGAGGAGATCTGTGGGTGCCGTAAGGGGCCTCCGCTCCGCTGCTATGGTGGTCCACCGGAGACTCTAGGCATAGGCGAGTGCCAGGCCGGTGTCTTCGAGTGCGTTCCAGGCGAGCGACTGCAACAGACGGATGACTCAGGCTGCCGAAACTGGGTAGGCCCGCGTGTAGAGCGGTGTAATGGCCTAGACGACGACTGTGATGGAACTACGGACGAAGAGGCCGTCGACAGCAACGCGTGCGGACGATGCGGCCAGACCCCGGTCGAGGCCTGCGATGGTGTTGATAACGACTGCGATGGGGCGATAGATGAAGGCGTGAGCAACGCCTGCGGCCAGTGTGGAGCCCTGCCTCTTGAGGTCTGCGACCAGGTCGACAACGACTGCGATGGTCTCACCGATGAGGGCGTCGCCAATTACTGTGGTTCCTGCGGGCAGAGCTGCTTCGTTAAGGTATTTGAAGAGCGCCCTCATTGGGAGGCCGGTACCCCAATCAACCTCATCTCCACCGATGACAACCCGGACGGCTTGACCTTGAGCTCAGCGGATGTCCGTGGTGACAGCTTTCTCTGGGTGGCGGCACACACAAATCGGGAAGTCGTCAAGATCGACACTAGCGATTGTGAGATTGAAGATTACTATCCAACCCATGGGTATAGCCCATCCCGTACGGCGGTGGCGACCGATGGCACCGTGTGGGTGGGTAACCGCGGTTTTCATGGTGGCAACGCCGCGAACCCCGAAGATGGAAACGCCGTTCACCTAGACTCTGACGGCAGCGTAATCTGTCGAGCGGCCATCACTTCCGGGCTCGGGAGCGGTGGCGTGGCTGTACGCGCGGCCGCCATAGACCAGGAGGGCAATGCTTGGCTCGGTAGCTGGTCGCGTCGATCCATTTATCGGGTCAGTGGCTATGAGGTTGAGCCTGGCGATGGGCCAGGAGAGATCCCGAACTGCCGTATCCTGCAGGAGGTCAGATTGCCTGGACCAGCCTACGGGGCGGCCGTGGACTCCCGAGGGTTCCTATGGATCGCGTCGAGCCCAGCGAAGATCGACACCCGTGATGGCCAGTTGGTCGGCGTCGTTCCGCGGCGCGCGCTTGTGGTGGGTGGTCCCAGCGATGGACAGACCATCGGGTTGAACTTCTACGGTATGGCGATCGACCGTAATGACAACGTGTGGTACGCGGTGACCAGCCCTGCCGGCTACCTCGCGCGGATCGATGGTCGAACCCACGAGATGCACGCTTTCTATCATGGAGGGGGTACGACCCGCGGGGTCGCTGTTGACCTCGACGGTAACATCTGGGGAGGCGGTGGATCTCTATACAAGATGTCGCCAGAGGGTGAGCACCTCTTGACTATACCTGGAGCGGGAGCCGTAGGTGTGGCGGTAGACGCCGAGAACGGTATCTGGGCAGTGGGTGGGTCCAGCGCACGTAAGTTCGATCGCCGGGATGGCCGTCTTCTCTGCGATGTCGGTCGACTGCCGCCGCTCTATACCTACAGCGATATGACGGGCATGCAGCTTATCAGCGTTACGCTGCGCCGTGGGACATGGACGGTTCGCATAGATGGACTCGCTCAGGATGTACGTTGGGACAGCATCGATTGGAATGGGGCTTTTGGTGAAGGGGTCTTAGTGGACTCCAGGGTACGCACGGCGCCTACCATGGACGCTTTACCAGCGGCGACTTGGTCTAGCCGCAGCGCAGCCTCACCATTTCAAATACCCGACAGGACACCGCAGAGTGACTTCACGCCCAATAATCGATGGCTAGAATTGGAGATGCGCGTCAGTCGTCAAGATGACGCCGTGTCACCTGTGCTGGAGCGGGTAAGAGTCCATTACCAGCGGCCTTAATCTAGCGCGCCACACACGATCCTTGGTTACTCCCTCTTGTGCACCTGCGCAGAGGTAGGTAATTTGTCTACATGACAAAGCCACACCAACCATGGTTCATCCGCCGCCCAATTCCAGACGAGATCAAGCGCGTTCATCTGATCGGGATCGCCGGGTCGGGGATGGGCGCGTTCGCGTGTATGCTGCAAGAGGCCGGTTACGTCGTCCGGGGCTCCGACCAAAATGTCTATCCGCCCATGAGCGATGTGCTGACCGGTCGAGGGATCGAGTGGATGGAGGGCTGGGCACCCCAACACTTAGATTGGTCTCCAGATATCGTCATTGTGGGGAACGTCTGCCGACGGGACAATCCTGAGGCGACCGCCGCTGAGGAGCGGGGGATCCCGTGCGTCTCGTTTCCCCAGGCGTTGTCAGACCTGTTCCTAGCGAAAGCTACGCCAGTGGTGATCGCTGGGACGCACGGTAAGACGACGACGACCGCGCTGACCTCCTTCTTGCTTCATGCCTGCGGACTTCAGCCCGGCATGCTGGTGGGCGGTGTCTCCCGCAACTTCGACGCGACGTATCTGATCGGTCGAGACGGGGCGCCATTCGTGGTCGAGGGTGATGAGTACGACACGGCGTTCTTCGATAAGGGACCGAAGTTTCTTCACTACCGGCCAAAGCTCGCGGTCCTCAATAATATCGAGTTCGACCACGCTGACATCTACGATGACCTCGACGAGATTATCGAGAACTTCGATCGACTTATGGACATCATGGGTCCAGATACTGTGCTCTTCGCGAACGTCGATGACCCGTTGGTTATGGAGCGAGCCTCGCGGATAGAAGGGCGAGTCCTCTCCTATGGTTTCGGAGCGCAAGCGTATCTCCGAGCGATAGACGTAACGCCTGGCCCGACAGGCTGTCGGTTTACGCTCGTTAGAGGCGGGGAGACCCTCGGGACTGTCGACTCCCCAATGGCCGGTCGGCATAACGTCTGGAACACTCTCGCAGCGTTCGGCGTCGGTCTTGAACTCGGCGTCTCCTTCGATAGTCTTCGCGACGCGATCGGCGGCTTCCTCGGTACCAAGAAACGTCAGGAAGAGAAGGGCGAGATCGGCGGTGTCCTCGTGATGGATGACTACGCTCATCATCCCACCGCGATTCGCGAGACCCTGACGGCGCTCAAGTATCGCTATCCCCATCGAAGAATCTGGGGGGTGTATGAGTCAAAGAGCAACACGGCCCGCAGAAATATTCATCAGGACGCCTACGCGGAGGCCTTTGACTCGGCGGATCTGGTCCTGTTCGCTAAGCCATATGTAAAGCAGGATGGTTTAGCAGACAGAGACAAGCTGGACGTCGACACTCTCGTAGCAGAGATCGAGCGTCGCGGGACGCCTGCGCTATTTCGACCCGACGTGCCGAGCATCTTGGAGCACCTCATCGCTGAGACCCAGGCGGGCGATCTCGTCGTTGTGATGGCGAACAGTGGGTTCGGCGGCTTGACTCAGAAGCTGCTCGACGCCCTGAGCGAGCGAGAGCGCTAGCGGCCCGTTCGGTACAAGCGCTGCCGAAATACGAAATCGCCTGGACTCCTGGCCGTACGACTGTGTGGGAACTCTTCGGTCATGGGGGATTTGATGATCACACGCCTACACTTAGTTCTCATCGTCTTGCTCTGCGTTGCCTGTGGCGACGAACCTCGTGGTGACGGGGTGCTGATATCTCTGACAAGTGTCGACTCAAGCTCCGTCGGCGGTGAGCTGAATGATGGTGGTTTAGGGCAGGGCACGAGTTCTCTGGGAGATGTCCAGGGCATGGATGTTCCTGATGCGGTGGCCGCACGACCCCCCATCGATGTCCCTGTAGCGCCAGTCGTGACCGGTACATGCCCCGAACTCTCAGCGGGCACGAACACGTTTACCATTTCAGGGACCGCGCGAAGCGCCGACGTCTTCCTTCCTGAAACGCCGGCCGGCGCCCCGGTCGTCTTCATCTGGCATGGCTTGGGAGACAGCGCCGGTAATATGGGGAGAGCCTTTGGTGCATCAGGACTCACCAATCAGTATGGCGCGATCGTGGTGGTGCCTCATTCGTCAGGGCAGTTCCCGCAGTCCGAGTGGTCCTTCTTTGGTGGAAACCCAGCAGTTGACGGAGACTTCTTCGACGAGATGCTCGGATGTGTTGATCAGGCGTACGACGTCGACATGAACCGTATCTATACTACGGGCTTTAGCGCCGGAGCGCTCTGGAGCACCTGGCTGCTCATGAACCGAAGTGAGTATTTGGCGGCCGTAGTTCTATTCAGTGGAGGGGCTGGGGGCGTGAACCCTTATGGTACGCCCAGCCACGATACGCCGGTCTTGGCCTTTCATGGCGGGCCGTCTGATATCTTCGCGGGCGGTTTTCTGAACTTCTCGATGATGACGACGGAGCTGGCGGGCAACCTCGTTGATGATGGTCACTTTGTGATCGTCTGTGATCACAATGGCGGACATCGCATCCCGTTAGATCCGAGGGCCTACGCGTTTCCGTTCATGTTCGATCATCACTTCGATGACGAGGGCAGCGCCTACGCCGAAGGGCTTGGAGAGGTCTGGCCTGACTTCTGCGGTATTCGCTCGAACTAGTCGTCCGTCGGCCTTTAGGTGCATTTTGATGTGGGGGCTCGCGCCGAGCAGCGCTCGGCGCGATGACGCGGGGGATGCCTAGAGTCGGCGAACAGTAAGGCTGTTGCCCCGGCTCCAGCCCACGCCGATGCTGAGACCAAATACAGGCGTGTACTGACTCTCAGTCTTATCGCCGATCTCACGCGTCAGGTTGTAGAAGGGCAGGGTCGCGTTCAGCTCGAAGAAGAGCCGGATATTGCTGGCTCGAAGGAGAGCGTAGCCGGCGTTGAGGCGAGCGTGAAGTCCAGACCCAGCGTATGGATCAAAATCAAAGATCGCGCCCGCCTCATCTTCACCTTCTTCATCTGAGTTCACGACGATGGCTCCCCACCCTAAGCTACCTCCGGCGTAGAGAGAGTTGTTGGCGGTTGGATCGAAGAAGTAGAGGCCTCCAATCTGTCCAAACCAGCTGGCTCCTCCGGACGAGTCGCCCGTCGCCCATACAAGATTAGTGGAGAGGTCGATGGCGAAGGAGTCGAGCTCATAGCGATAACCACCCCCGATGGAGATGGGGATCTCGTCCGCGTCGACGCCGCTGATGAATCCGGGACCTACGGTGACGTAGCCCATGGCGTCGGCGCTCGCTCGGAGAGGCGCGGCTTGCTTAACGGTGACGTTCTTCCGGGTGATCGCGTTGCCCGCTGTATCATCGTACTTCTCTCCCATGATCAGCGAGCGGATCATCTGATCGTAGACGTCACCAAGACTCTCGATGCGCGTCGCGCTGGCCGTGCGGTTACCCTTGGGTCCTCCGACCTTGGCGATAATCGAGCGCCCCATACGCACGTTAGAGATCTTATACTGGTTGTCGCACGGAGCTTCGACGACCTTCTCTCCAGCGTTTTCAAAGCTACCGCGGGCGAGGGCGAGGGCGCCCTTCTTTTCGTTCTGGGCCAGAGTGTCATTCGCTTCGTCAAGAACCACGCAGATCTCAGCCTGAGCAGAGGTGAAAAGAGCGGCGCCCAAAGTAAGGGCGACCAGCGAAATAGCGAGCTTGAGGGTGCGCATAGGAACTCCTGATGTCTTCAATACTATTCTGAATATGTACGTCAAAAGTGCACACACATTCAAAATGTGTGTGCACTTTTGACTGACCCGATAGTGGACACCAAAGTTCCCTATGGCAAATGTATTGTTCTTCTGTAGAGGGGGCGGCCGGTTTTATGTTTCCGCGTGGCTATGGGTAAATGGGTCCTAGAACGAGGCGTGGATCGGGGAACGCCTTGAGTGCCCATTCTCTGTCTCTCACGCTCACGACCCCCGGTAAATCGTGAGTCTGTGGCTCGTAAAGACAGAGCTGGAAATGAACGTGCGGGTTCCAGCCACCATTTTCCGATTTCTCACCGATTTGGCCCAATATCTGACCGGCCGTAAACGTGTCCTCCTCAGACCATAGGGATAGGCTGCTGCGCGCTAGGTGACCATGAAGCGCGTAGACCGTTTGCTCAAGCCATTCATGACGGGTGATTATCGTCGGGCCGTAGTCGTAGGGCAGAGCGTTGTCACCGAGCTTGAAGATTGTACCGTCGAAGAAAGCGTGGACCGGCTCGCCCACGGGAGCGGCGATGTCGACCCCAACGTGGATGTCCCGCCGATCAGCTTGATACTGTTCGCCCTCATACATACCCGGCCGCCGCTCGTTGTAGCGGCCGACACCATAGGGCGATGACCTTAGCCGCTGCGCGTCATAGCCCTTAGTGAAGTCGTAGATTTCATAATCATCAGGAAGGGAGATGATAGGGGAGAATTGGACATCGCCTGTCTGCAGCGGCGGAAAGCTCTGCTTGTGGATCGTTCCAATCATAGGCTCGTGTAGTTTCAAATCCAGAGTAGAAGGTGTGCCAATCTGTCTTGAGACAATCTGCCAGGTTTCGTGGGAGAAATAAAAGACCCCCTCAACCAAGGCTGAGGGGGTCTACGATGCCGTAGCGAAACGCTCAAGTTTAACTGAGCAGGTCTGGGGGGGG
>CALELH010000600.1 GCA_937902595.1 uncultured Myxococcales bacterium | reverse complement strand
GCTCTCGTTCATCTGAGAGAACTAGCCCGCCAGCGATAAAGCCACCGAGGACGATCCCTGTGACGATGCTGGCCGCGGCCTCAACCGGAGCGACCCATGCGCTCGCCCCAACGACGAGCTTCAGATCACCACCCCGAAGTATTCGTGCCCAAAAAGGTACAAACATTATCGCGAAGCTGATCCCCATCGCCGACAGCGCCGTTGAGATATCAACTCTGCCTTGAGCGGTGGCGGCCATGACGAGCCCTACGACGGCGATCCCTAGATTAAGGAGATTAGGAATCCGTCGCCGGCTGACGTCAAACCACGCGGCCATGGCGAGGCCTGCCCAGAGAGTTGTTAACGTCAAAACCAAGGTTCAGACCATGAAGCCATGCACACGAAGCGCCGAGCGATACCCAGCGCTAATGACTCGCCTCCCAACTACTGGGGGTCTTGCTCTTCGATATTGAAGCTATCCATCGCGTTGATGATCTTGTCCTTAAACGTAAAGAACGCACCGACCAGCGCGACACCTAAGATGGCCACAATGATGGCGTACTCCGTCGCCGTAGCGCCGTCTTCTTCGTGAATAAGTCGTTCCCACAATTTCATAACACCCTCCTCGCAAGATTTTCTCTTGGTAACCAGAACCGGCAGAGACAAGTCTGTACTCAGTTTTGGTACAGCGCAAGTATCGTTCACAGGTCGCAGAGCAGTAATGCAAGCCCAGTGCCAGTGATGGACGTCGACAGCTACAAGAACTGGCCCTTACGCGCGCGATCCAAAACTACACCTTTAAAGGCAGAGCACACCAAGTTACCTACAGGCAGCTCCAGCCTGAGCGCGCCGAGCACCAGGCACGGTTGTCAGCCGGTGACAACGGTTCCCAGCGATTGGGACCAATCGAGACCCCACCTCGGTCCCCACTGCGCCAAATCAGCTCGCAGACCAAGACAGTCGGGCGTTCATAACACTGTCGACACTTGTTCCCACTAGATGGGTCCTTTGGTTTCCCCATACTCGACCCCAGCTAAATTATTCGGCAATTAGCCTCAATAATCACGTGAATGGGGCACGCTAGCCTCAAGAAGGGAAGAAACTTTCTCGAGATCCGAGGGATCATCAACGATAATTTCTGCTAGTGTTGTCCTGGTTTGGGAGTTGGCACGGTAAGTGCTGATTAAAGGTTCACCACGACGCCGACTTGGTTTGGGACGCGTCAGTACAGCCTAAGGGAAGAAAACGATGAGCCGATTATTGATTTTGATGGGGGCCCTAGCGCTCTGTTTGTCTGCATGTAGCAAGAGTGATAGCGACGAGCACCAACATGACGATCCGCCGATGATGGCTGAACCTGGTAATCCAAGCGCTCAGATCATCATCCACGTTGAAGGTAGGCCCATCGACGGCGACTCTTCTCCACTCGCGAACGCTGGGATCTTCCTAAGCGAGCACACTGGTGACGCGGAAGAGCACCATCATCATCCCGCTGGCGAACCGCACGCGGTCACAAATGAGACAGGTGACGTGGTTCTATCGCTCATTCCCGATAAGGCGTACGTGCTCCATGTCGAAGCCGAGGGCTATGATGGTCTAGTTCGTCTCGTGCAGGAGTCCGAGGACAACGACCGACACCTCTGGCTCACGATGAATGAAGAGCAGAAGACGACGGTCACCATTCCTGAGACCGGCGACGTCTCCGTCACTCTTGGTACGACCTCCGGTGGCACCGTCAACCCTGTCACTCTCACGATCGAAGCCGGCGACTTGGGCTTGGAGAATGGTGATGGCGAAGCTGTAAACGGTGACATCGAGATCACCTATGGCTCATGGGATCCTGCTGTCGATGACGCGAGCAGCCTTCCATCTGACCTGCTGACCGCCGATGGACCTCTAGTCAGCTACGGCATGTTCCACATCGAGTTTATGCAGGGAGACGAGGTCCTGAACGTTCGACCGGATCAGACCATCGCGTGGACTATGCAGATCAACGAAGACCTCCAAGACATGGCCGCCCAAGCTGCGGGCATGGACACCCTCAACATCTACTCTCTCGACCACAACTCGGGCCTCTGGGTTGAGGATGAGGTGGAGAAGAGTTACGCGGAAGACACCGGAATCATCACGACTGAGTCTCGGCACTTCTCACACAAGAACTGCGACCAGCCAGGGCCATTCCCTGCCAATTCCTGCATCAACATCGAGGTCGTAGACCACCGAGGCAATTCGATCAACGCAGATGTCGCTATCCAGGGTCGCGGTTCGGCCCAAAGAGGATGTAACGACATCGCATGTAGCATCAACGGACAAGCCGCTGGCCAGGTCGGCTACACCGCGACGGCTCGCCGCCATGTCGTAAATGGTCGCTGGGTACGCGGTGAGGCCTCAGTAAACACCACCTGCGACGACATTAACGTCGGCTGCGGCCAGGGTGGCAACTGCAGCACTGCGCGGATCACTTTGAATCTCTGCCACGCAGAGGAGGAGCCTTGCCAAGGTCGCGACGATTGCTGCGACGAAGGAGGCCAGGACCTCGCGTGTATCGGTGGCGCGTGCGGCGAATGTGTCCCAGAGGGCCAGACATGCGCGAACAGCGATGAGTGCTGCAATGGCCTCAGCTGCAGTGATTACCAGTGCTTTAGGGATTAACCACCCCAGCTCTTAATCGGCTTATAAAGAAGGCGCCTACGGGCGCCTTCTTTGCGTTCCGGTCCCGAAAGCGAAGTGGATTCCCGCTGGGGTTCTGTCTTTTGGAGTCCAAGTCCTGATACGGTGTTTGAACACCCGTCGTTTAAGGATGACTCTGTGGTTAAGGGCTTCTTCCAGTTTCTGTCCAAGGCCTTCTTCGGCAAATATGACGAAATGACCTGGGATGACGTTATGCACCTGATCGTCTTGATGGGGATCATCACGGGCGTCTTCTACCTCTTCGTCTAGCCCCGTTGATCAAAGCCCATGGATCAAGATTCGAACTCTGAGCCATCTCTCGCGAGAGTCTATCGCCTCAGCGGAGAGACCTGGCGACAGCTCGCGATCTACTTGATTCTGGTCGTTTCTGTCCTGACTCTCGTCGCGCTCTCAGTACATCGCTACGGGCCCGATCTGATCGAGATCGTTCTCCACTTTCTGCTCCCTGAAAATTGGCTCTTCGCTGGACGCACGCTGGTTGAACGAATGCTGGACGCCCAGTCCCTCGCCGTTCTGATCAACACCGGCATGGCGACGGTGATCATGCTGGTCTCACTCATCACGTTCCCCCTAAAGGAGCGGGTGTCCGCTTCCTATGAACAGGACACGCAATGTACAGGCGGCCGAGCGCCAAACGAGCCCCCTCTCTGGAGACAAGCGCTCGAAGAGTGTGAGCTGGGTGTCTTTTATCTCGCGCTCACGCTGATGGTCCTGCGACTGGGTCTCAGTGAAGATGAAGCCGCCCGCCAAACGAGCGTGGTCTTAAGCCACATCCTCCTCGCTATGACCATGGCCATCGACTATATCTCGCCCACGCTGCAGAGGCACGGGCTGACCTACACCGACATCTTGGCGACCCTCGCGAGACATCCCGTCAAGAGTCTGGGCTTCGGAGTCGTCTTCGCGGCAGGACCCGTCGCTGGTGGGCATATTCTGATCAACGCAGGCGCCGATCCGGTGATGGTGTTCATCGCCCTAGGGGTTATCCACACGATCAGTCTGGCCGGTGCCGTGCTCGTCGGCACCCTGGTGGGCGGTCAGCTCACCAAGTCCGCTCTCGAAGCGGACCGAGTCGGCCAAACGCCACGGTTAGCGACCTGGCTCTTGATCACCACGACCCTGATTATTAACGGCGTGTTTTTTGGGTCTGCAGGACAGACCTTCTACGCTCTGACACCCATCCTAAAATGTGAATGGTCCGTCGTTGACGGGAGCTTCAAGGTCCACGAGAAAAAGCTACTCCCCCCATCCCTCGTCCTCGGGGCGATGGTGACGATTTACAATCCAACGGACAGGGTGGCAGCGCTCGGAGCCCATCAGATCGACGTGCTCTTTAAGGGGGAGTCCATCGCCGACACTCAGCTGACCCAATTTGAGGTCCGGCCCGGTGAACGTATCACTCAAGATCTGCGGGTGAGGATTAGGCAGCGCGGCGGTCTCGTTCACGGGCTCCTTAAGAGCGGCACGTCCATCAAGCAACGCGGCGTAGGTGAGACCTTCAATGATCTGATCACTGCAGCCCATTATTCAGCACAGATCGTGTTTCCTACCCCGGTCGGCGACCTACCTATTTTCATCAAATGACGCTGGCGTATCTAAAGAGCTTCATCACCCTCAAAAGAGCGCTATCGAGCCTAATCCGGCGCCCTAGACCGTGAAGATCAGCGGAATAGACCGTGACTGAAGTCACATCAAATCGATGACACAGTTGCCTTTCCACCTCACGATCTGGTTTATTGCGGCCGATTTGGGCTGCGAATAGGTAGGGAAAATGAGTACTTCGTATAAGGTCGCGTTATTGCCAGGAGATGGAACCGGAATTGAGGTCGCTGAGCAGGCGCGACGGGTTCTGGAGCAGGTGTCCTCGTCCACGGGGACTATCTTTGACATCGACGAGATCCCCTGCGGGGGCCAATACTACCTTGAGCACGGGCAAGACTGGCCCGATGACGCGGACGCTCGCTGCCGCGCCGCCGATGTGATTCTGCTGGGCGCTGTGGGATGGCCATCCCCCGATGGCAATGGACCCGTGACGATGACCAACGGAAAGATGGCAGGCTATTCTCCTGTGATCGGGAACCGCATCAACCTCGACCTCTACGCGAACGTACGACCGGTCAAGTTGTTCGATGGCGTCAAGACTCGTATCTCGGGGGACCGGAAGCAGGTCTGGCAGGCAAAAGATGTGGACATGGTCTTCCTCCGTGAGAACACGGAGGGCCTATACTCAGGGATTGGTGGCGTGGTCGGTAGCGGCGGTGTGAATCACGTCGCGAGCGACACTCGCATCATCACTCGTCGAGCATCCGAGCGCGTCATCCGACAGGCCTTTGAGATCGCTATGCAGCGAAACGGTGCGCCTAAGGATGGCAAACGCCGCGTGACCTGCATCGTTAAGAATAACGTCCTTCATGGGTGCCGTTTCTTCCACAGTATCTTCCAAGAAATTGGAGCCGAGTACCCAGAGGTGGAGAAGGACGTCGCGATCGTCGACGCCTTCACTCAGTGGCTCATTGGTCAACCGGAGTACTATGACGTTCTGGTAACGACGAACATGTTCGGCGACATTGTCACGGACCTCGCGTCGGTTCTCCAAGGCGGTATGGGAATGGCGGTGGGCTGTAACGTCGGCGACGACTACGCCATGTTTGAGCCGATTCACGGCTCCGCTCCGAAGCACTCGGGCAAGGATAAGGTGAACCCCATCGCCATGCTCTTGGCGACGGCTGAGGGCCTCCGCTGGCTTGGACATCGCGAGAGCGACGAGACGCTCCTTCGCTCCGGAGACGCCATCGAATCTGCCATTCGCCAAGTGATCGCGAACGGCGCTCCTCTGACCTACGACATGGTCGGCGAAGAGAAAGCCGCTAAGATGAGCGTCGTCACCTCAGCCATCATGGAGCTCATCGCCGTAGAGCTGAGCTAAACGCTGCTGTCACTGCGGAGACGAGGACGATCTTCCTCGCCCGTCTCCGCAGCGCTCAACTCAGGGCCTCTTAACACCCCTGCTCCTCTTCATCATATGGATCGGCCGCGTCGCCATGGGGGACCTCGTCGAGTGGCGTCTCCGGGGGCTGCGTGTCCCCCACCACGGGCACCTGAATCATCTGCCCTATGGTGATTCGATTGAGGTTGGCCTTCGGGTTGAAAGACTTCAAAATCCAAACGGGGAGGCGCCCATGGGAGCGACCAATATTCCAGGCGCTGTCACCCGTCTTGACTCTGTAGGAGCGCACCTCAATCAGCCCTCCACGGCGCGCAAGATAGGCGTCCTTTCGAGAGCTCTTGAACGCCTGACGAGCTGTCTGAAACCGCGTCTGAGCCTCCGCGGTCATCGGGATAACCAAGCGCTGCCCACCCTTGAGCGGCGTGTTCAGATCGATGCCGTTGATGTTCTCAAGAGCCTCGATCTTCACCTGAGACATCTGGGCTAGATCATAGAGGCTCTCGCCATGCTCCACTCTGACTTCAACCATGTCAGGGATCTCAAAATCGGCCATGATCCCTGCGTCATCACTCAGCGTATCGGGGTCGATCCCTTGAGCCGAGGCGACGCCGGCTGAGAGCATCGTGGCAAGGGCGGCGGTGGTGAATTGTCTCCAAGTACTCATAATCTTTAGCTCCTTAGCTTGTTTGAGTCGTTGTGTCGTTGTGTCGGTACCTACTCAGCAAGAAGAGCAACCGCCGTGCCAACCCCCCAAAACACTCAAAAAGAAGCAAAACATTAAAAAATGGGCACTTTTTGACAGTATTTAAATATTTAAAGCTCCCATTAATAGGATCTAAACCAAATCAGGACAGCCGGTTTGGAGTCGAAGGCCCCCCTGTGTCATGGTGAATGGGGGGAGGCGCTACACATGAAAATTCTCTACGTTGGATATGGTGCGCTCGGTCGAATGATCGTCGACGATATCAATCGGGCCGGTATAGGCGACATCATCGGGATCG
>CALELH010000599.1 GCA_937902595.1 uncultured Myxococcales bacterium | reverse complement strand
TTCCTCAATTTTGGGGGGGAGCGATGCACAGAGTACGCAGGATCGGGTCCTTGCCTATCCGGTGATGACCTCAAGGCGTCCCAGCGAGATGTCGCTCGGCACCTTCAGCTCGGTAGCGCGCTCAGGTACACCTTCTAGTCGACGCGACGCATCCTCAAAAAGGGTGGTTCACTATCGCGTAGATACCGAGCACAGCGCGGCGACGGTCGACGGCCTGCTGCGTCGCTGACCGCGCATACTCTTCTATGGCGCTCGCCACGTCGAGGCGAACGACGAAGACCTCATTGTAGACCAATCGGAACCCGACGCCGGCGCTGCCATGGAGGTGGAAGGCGTCGTCCGCTTCGCCCCAGAGCCATACTCGGCCCAGATCGAAGAAGGGGACCATGAGCAAGTCAAAGTCGGCACCCATGGCGGCGAACTCGCTAAATAGCCAGCGCAGCTCAGCGTTTGTGTAGGCGGTGACGTTGCCGCGATGTCGTCCGTTGGGGAGCCCTCGCAGCATCAGGTTGCCTCCGAGCTCAACCCATTGGCTGCCGCCCAAGATGTGCTGATGAAAGAAGGGAACATCGCCTGTGTGGAGATCCAGACCACCTCTGATCGCGAGGACAAGTTTCTCGTCGCCCAGCAGCGGCAGCCATTGGCGATGAGTCGCGTTGGCACCCCAGAGGGCGAAGTCGGATCCTGTGATCCCGTGGGCACCCCGCAGAGAGAGCTCAGAGAAGAGCCCTTTGGTCGTGGAAGGCTCGCGGTCTCGCGTGTCGATGAGTATCCCTAGCTGAACCTGACTCAGGAAGCCGCCCTCGGTGCCGTGAGGATCATCAGCAGCGAGCAGCGTGTCAGCATATACACCGACGTCTGCGGACCGGAGGACGAGCCCCGAGAAGATGGACCAGTCACCCCCAATCGGGACGCGGACATTTGGGACGACCCAGATGCTCTTGAGGTCGAATTGATAATAGCGTTCAGGGGTCTCGTCGGGCTCGAGTCGAGGTGTACGATTTCCCAGTCCGAAGTACCACGCGCTGTCCCAGGTCTCGTAGCCGGAGGCGACATCCAGCCGCACGCCAGTGTCGGCGATATTGGGAAAGTCGAGCAGCAGCTTGTGAAAGGCGTAGCCGCCCGTCGTCTGATAAAACTGGCCGCCGATCGACGCCTTGTATGGGTGGTCGCCGGCGCCATGGTCACCATGATAGAAGGACGCCAAATATGCGCCGTAGCCTACGCCTCTGTCCGTCGTGAAGTTGACCAGAGGAAAGCCCGCGTAATCCCAACCTGTGCGACGCTTATCCTGGCCGTACGCCGCCGCTGTCCATAGGCAGATGAGCGCGCAGACGAAGGTGACCCGAGCAGGGCTAAGGAGCAGAGGGCGTGGGGACTGGTGCCCGATCAATTGGAGATCTGAGCTTGTTCGAGGATCCCAGACACCTGAGTGCCGTCAGCGCGCGTCAAGGTCGCGCGAAACGTTCGGGTCTCCGGGTCGCCGACCCATGGTTTGGCCAGACGACCTAGCATCCCCCACTCTTTGGCCGGTCGATATCGATACACGACCTTGGTCGTCTTGAGCACGCCTCCGGCGATGTTCAGAGTGACGGCGCTGCGGTTTGCCTTCAGCTTCAGCTCGTTCACATTCAACTTGATTGGTCGCGCCTGGTCTTTGGACCAGATCCAGCCTTTAGGACGGCCGCTTGGGGAATAGTGAACCTCAAACAGCGTGGGCGTCGCTCCCGATAAGCCACGAAAGCGAAGCCACCGTGACGCGATGTTCGGTAGGCGAGTGTTGGAACGGGTGTGATCGAGATAGCCCATCCCCTTTAGGTTCGCCTGCCCAGAGGGCGTCTTTAGAGAAGCTGTGACCGACGTCCAGGGGATGAGAATGTCAGACTCGTAGAACTCATCGCCATCGATCTTGAGTCGGTGATTGGGAGGTCGCGTCGATCGCGGGGCCGCGTTCAAGGTGAGCTCGACCTTAACGGTGTCGGTCTGGACCTTGAAGCGTGTGGCGCCTCCTCGAGATGACAGCTCGCATTTATCG
>CALELH010000598.1 GCA_937902595.1 uncultured Myxococcales bacterium | reverse complement strand
TCGTGCCGTACATCCTCGCCACTGCCTTCACAATTTGAGCATGCTTCCCGAATGATCTGACCGGCGCCGCGGCATGTTGGACAGGTGGTCGTCATGCTGATGAAGCCACGGTTGACAGCGACCTGCCCCCGACCAGCGCACATCGTACAGGCCGTCGGCTTCGTACCCGGCTTCGCGCCAGTTCCAGTACAGGTGCCACAAATGATCGCCTTGGGGATATTTAGGTCCCGCTCCAAGCCCGTCAGGCAATCATTCAGAGACAGCTGTATCGCCATTCGGAGGTCCGCGCCTCGTCTGGCCACCCGACCACCACCAAACCCGAACACATCGCCAAAGATGTCCCCAAAATGGCTAAAGATGTCTCCAAGATCTCCAAAGCCACCGCCCATTCCTTGGCTATCGAGACCATCTTTACCGTAGCGGTCATAGATCTGCCGCTTCTGCGGATCGCTCAAAACATTATAGGCTTCACTGACGGCTTTGAACTTTTCTTCGGCGCTCGGGTCATCCGGATTGCGATCAGGATGCAGCTCCAACGCCTTGCGCCGATATGCCTTCTTGAGGGCCGCCGGGTCGACATCGCGTTCTACACCGAGCAGGCTATAGTATTCGTCGGACATACCGCCTCGAATAAATCTTTACAGGCGCACAACCTAGACACCTGAACGACCATGTCAAGCAGCGTCGTGGAATTGCTCGGTTCAAACGCCGAACGCGCTCTCCGGGAATGACTCGATCCAGGCGGCCGGGTCTGGCCCATCGAACGCTTGACCTAGGACCCCCTCAAGCCGGGAAACAAGCTCAGAGGACTCCATAGACTCGTTCACCAAAGCTGACTTAAGGGCCGCAGGTGAACCACCGAGGGCAGCACGAACCACGGCAATCGTCGAGGGCGGCATAGTCTCCAACCGCCCATTGAGAGCCGTCTCTAGGCCTTCCCGAGCAGCTTCTTCTGGATACCCACCGCGAATCACCGCGAAACACAGAGCGGTCTCGTAGAGATGGTTCGACTTAGGGACCACGGTATTGAGCCAGTCAGCGTATCGCGCGATCGTCTCAGCCGCCCTCCGTCGGGCTGTCGCCGCCGCCTGGTCGGTCGGAAGGCCAACGCGCTCCGCAGCGACTCCCATCCAGCGTTCGACTCGACTGTCAACAGATGCCCGTGAGTCGACCTCAACGACTGGGATAGACTCATCCAACTCGCCGGGCATCCAAGCGCCGATAAGAAGAACCCTAAAGTCCTGTGGCATCAGCAGGCGATAGGTGCGGCCGTCGGGCCCAATCCCCGCGAGGACCCGCGTCGAGAGGGCCTGCTGCAGGGCTCGCAGCTGTGACGCAGGCAGGCGGTCAGCGTCGGGTACGATCAGCCAAGCACCATTGAAAATTTGCCATCCGTCACCTCTCCGGGCCACCAACGGCATACGAGTCGCAGGATCGATCTGCTCAGGCTGAAAGGGGTCGACCTCATCGCGGCGCCAATTCGCTGCGATACTCCGAAAGAGCCATCCGCCTGGCCGCGTATCTCCTGCGCTCGACACCGATGGGCCTTCCAGCAGTGTCTCCATCTCGTTCAGAGGCAGGATATTGCCGACATACCCATAGAGTTCGCTGGCGACCCCTTGGGCTAAACCGATCGCCTCGGGCAAAGAGTTAGACCGAAGAAAAACCGCGCGGGCTGCCCGGACAGCCATCGCAGCCGTCTCGACGGAGGCTGGCGATATCGCCAGTCGATCCGCCAGCTTGGACACATCGGACTCGAAGCCGCTGGGCCGACCCAGAGCCTCGTCGTCTCTGCCCAAGGCCCCTACAAAGCGATCCGTCAGGTCGCGGATTCGCTCCGCTGGCGATAGACTTGGATCTGGGCTGACATCAACGGTTGCGCTACCGCCAAGCTCACGCAGAGCAGCGGCTCGGCGGCCTCGCTCATCTTGTGTGCCCGCTCCTTGGGTCAGCACCCTCAGGGTCTCGTGCACAAAGACGGGGGCAGACATCGGGACACCAGCAACCGCCGTTTTATCAACATTCAGGTAAGTCGCGGCCGCGGCGTCAAAAACCTCAGGCGAATTCATCTGAGTCGCCACTCGATGCGGAGGAGGAAACGCCATGAGCGCAGGCTCCTCCTGGCTTCCGCCCGGCGCAGCCCATAGGACCGGTGACGCCCAAGCAAAATCATCGCCATCACAAAGTTGTTCCAGAGCGAACCTGGCTCGGCCGAGGGCGCTCGACACCGAGTCTCCGGACCCTAGGGCCTTATAGAGAGCTCGATGACCCGCCGAAGACTGGTGGGGGGCGACCGAAAACTGGTGCGTCACAACAAGGGGGCTTCCGCAGCCACGTAGCGAGGCACCAACGGCGGCCTCCGACGGTCGGCCTCCCAAGATGGTTAGCCATGTGTCACCGCCAAGCCCCAGACGCTCGAAAGGCACGGCGCCATCGTCAAGAAGCGCACGCTCACCGTCATGGGTATCGAGATGAACAATCAACGCGCCCCCCTCTAACGACCGACGGATGCCTGGGCCAGTCGCCGGATCTGCAGGATAGACGTCGATCTCGTGACGACGGGCCATGGTGCGGGTCGCCGCTTGCAGCGCCTTCAACTTGGCCTTTCCGCCTGTCCTTGGGACGATCAGGACCCCTTTGCCAGGGACCGGGTCACCGCCCGCTTGAGCCCCATGGAGCCGCACGAGCCCGGCGTCTATCGCTGGCCGTGCACCTGTCTCTGGGTCAAGAGCCAGCTCCCAAGGCCACTCTGCGCGCTGAGCGTCAGTCTGCAAAAAGATACAGCTCAACTCTCCGCTCGCCAGCCCCTCCCTCAAGAGGGTGCCGACATCACCGCTAAACAGTATGCTTCCAAGGTTTTGACCGAGAAGCCGATGAACATGCCCCCCAGAACTTCGCCCTTGCTCTAAAAGGTCCGTAAAGAAATCTGACTCAGGGAGCCGAGCTCGCGCCTCAGCGTTCGGGTGATCCGATTTTGGCCACTCGGCGTGCAACGAAAGCTCGTCGTTAGCGTCGCAAAGAACCGTCACGTAAATTGATGACACAGCTTGTCCTCTCGATCCCAAATGTTCTGTCGTTCGGCGTCCACACTGAATCGGATGCCCCACCAAGGTCTAGTACGAACGACCACGGTCAGACTGTCCGAAGACTATTCAAGGGGGCGCAGTCTCATCAGGAGGGCCCGGCAACCGAATGCTAAAACAGGTCCCAACCCCCGACTCCGTTGTAAATGAAACGGTCCCTCCATGATCTTCGACGATACGGCGGACGATGGCGAGACCTAGGCCGGTGCCCTCAGGCTTCCCTGATGTTGTAAACGCTTCAAACAGCGTATCTCGTATGGTCTCGGGGATACCGGGCCCATCATCCTCTATTCTAAAGAGGATCCCGCCATTCTCAGGGATGTCCGTCAACTCCCAGCGGACTGTACCGCCGTCTGCCATAGCTTGGCGGGCGTTTCGCGCGATATTAGTGACAACGCGCATTATCTTACGCTCATCAAAATAGCCCCGATTCCTGGACGAGTTCTGCACCTCAAATGCGACCGTCCCACCATCAAACTCAGGGTCTAAGACTTCAGTTACCGCATCGACGAACCGCTGCAAATAGACCTTTCGAGCGAAGACTCTTCGTTCGCCGCGTACAAACGCCATGACCTCTCTGGTCATGTCATTGAACTGCAAAACCTGCCGGCGGATTGCCCCAGCCATCTCTGCTCGCTCCTCCGCCGAGTCAACCTGCGCCATGAGCTGACTGTACCCACTGATCACGGTCATGGGCCCCTTAAGATCGTGCAGAACCGAACTCAGCATTTGGCCAATCGTCATCAGGCGGTCGTGGAGTTGAGCGTCTCGACGCTGCACTGTGCGGGTAACCGCCCGACCGATCTGCGCTGAGAGCAAGACGCTGAGCTTTTCATCCGCCTCGACATCCCGATGATCGGCCCCCCTTAAATTAATCAGCGCCAAGGCGCCAAGGGTAGCGTCTCCATCAAGCAGTGGCACGCAGACTGCGTCCTCGACAACGATATCCGCCTCCTGGCAGAGAACTCGAGGGATGTCGTGCTCCTCAAACTCATTACCCCTGAGGTACATGAATCGCCCCCTGCTCGCGGTCCTACCTAGGACACCGTCGCCTAAGGCCATTCTCGGGACGTGTATCAAGTCCTCGTCGATGGTCGCTGAGCTATACCAAGCAGGACCAAACCCCGACTCATCGGGCAAGAAGAGGCCGGCGTACTCACTCCCCATTACTCGAGCCGAAACGTTAAGAATCCAGGCAGCAAGATCCTCTGAACTCTCTGCCTCTGCGATCGCTCGTTCATTGTCATACAGGAGTTCGAGTTCCCGGACCTTTTGCCGAAGTTGATTGCTGAGATCTCTCAGCTCTGCGTTCCCTATGTTCAGCCTCAGCTGCAATCGGAGCGCCTCAAGGGTGATGGCGGCCTGCGTCGCGAGCGCCGAAAGAAGCTTTTCATCCTCAACGGTGAAATACCCGCTCTGCTTGTTCATCACTTGAACGACGCCGATGACCTCTTTCTTTGGATTGCGCATAGGGACGCAGAGCATCGCACGCGTCCGATAGCCGGTTAGTTTGTCGAACTTCGGATCAAAATGTGGATGCCGGTACGCGTCCTTAAGGTTGATTGATCTGTTCTTCAGAGCGACCTGACCTGCGACACCTTTTCCGAGAGGGATACCGACCTCAAGATGTCCAGACCCTTGGACAGCGAGACCTCGCAGAAGACTCTCGTCAGGCCGTAACTCGTAGATGGTGGTTCGGTCTGCGTGAAGAAGAATCGAGATGTCGTTAACGATCGCCGCCATGGCCTTCTTAGGCTCTCGGCTGACCGTCAAGTTTGCCGCGATCCGGACGAGCCCCTCTAGTCGGGCTTCTTGCTCACCAACGACGGTCTCGAGCTCCAATACACGAGCCTCTAGAGCTGCGTTCTTTGGGTACTTTTCCGGTGGGGTCTTCGCCATCTAGTGGATCTCGGCCCAGTTGTCACCGACGCCGACCTCAACAAGAAGAGGGACATCGAGGACGATCGCGCCCTCCATCTCTTCTTGAACTATCGCTGGGGCGACCTCGAGTTCTTCCTCCGGTACTTCGACGACCAATTCGTCATGCACAGTCAAAAGCATGCGGCTCCGAAGTCCCTCAGCTCGTAGCCGGCGATCTAGGTTCAGCATCGCCAACTTTAAGATATCGGCTGCCGTCCCCTGGATAGGTGTGTTTACCGCGAGGCGCTCGGCCTGCTGGCGTAAATTAAAGCTCTTACTGTTTATGTGGGGCAGGGCACGAGTCCTTCCAAGCAATGTCGTCGCCTTGCTACTCTCTCGAGCTTCAGCGATGGCCTCGTCAAAGTACCTCTGAACCCCAGCGTATTGCTGAAAATATCGCCGTATGATGCCCCGCGCGTCCCGCTGTGGAATCTTCAACTCATTGGAGAGCCGGAAAGCGCTCATCCCATACATTAAACCGAAGTTTACCGCCTTAGCCTGGCGTCTCTGATCGGCGGTCACAGACTCCAACTCTACACCGAACACCTGAGCAGCGGTCCTAGAGTGTATGTCCGCCCCCTCCACAAAGCTTGAGATCAAGCCGGGGTCCTTAGAG
>CALELH010000597.1 GCA_937902595.1 uncultured Myxococcales bacterium | reverse complement strand
CGGATGCAGTCTTCATTCTTGATGACGCACCTAGCCTCTTGGGGCATGGTCGTCGCAGCACCGGAGCACCCAGAGAGAAACCTCGCGACGGTCCTAGAGACAGGGACCATCGCAGGGGACAACGGACCACAGGCTGTGCGTGACACCATAGAAGCTCTCCGTGTCGCGAACAGCGAGGCGGGCGTCTTCGGTGGACGTCTTGACGTAAGCCGAATCGCTGTATCTGGCCACTCCATGGGTACAGCCGCCACTGCCCAGGTTGCAGGTGATGACGGCGTCAGCGCCTGGATCGCGCTCGCAGGCGCTGGCTTCGGCACTGGCCCTGGTAAGCCACTGCTGCTTATGGCTGGCACCGGCGACGACGTGGCGGAGATCAACAGCGTGAAGGGTGGATTTGAGGACCAGGTCGCCGTGCCACGGCGCTTCGTTTCGATCACCCGCGCAGGCCACCTAGCGTTCACAGACATCTGCCTCATCGGTCGCGAGCAGGGTGGGGTCATCAACATCGCTCAGCAGTATGGCCTTGAGCTCCCTGAAGCCCTCGTTCAGATCGCCACCGACGGCTGCCAGGACGATGAGTTGCCCGTTGAGCAAGCGTTCCCAGTCATCAATCACTATGCGGTCGCTCACTTGCGCGATGCCTTTGGTATCGACAGCAACTCTCTCGCCTTCGGCCCCATCGCCCAGCGCTGTCTTGGCGCCGTAGTCAACGAGGTGGTGAACGTGAATCAGGCTGCGCCGATCACGCCGAACCAGGACGCAGCGGTGTCACCTCCGCCTGTCCAGCTTGACGCAGGTACGACGGCTCCTGAGAACGAGGATCCAAACCCGACTCCTGACATGGGCGTAGCCCCTCCAGCGCCCGCTCTAGATATGGGCGTAGTACAGGAGGAGGACCCAGGCGTAGGTGTGGTGCACTGTCGCGGTACGAGCGGTGAAGGGCCAATGTGTGACATGGACAACACCATCTGTTGCGTCGGCCTTGGGGCTCAAGGCGAGTGCACCCAGGGGAACAGCTGTGGCGCCTTCCAGGCTCCAGCGACCTGTGATGGTCCAGAGGACTGTGGGAATGGACAGATCTGCTGCGCTGGGTTCCCTGATGGGACCTCTTGTAAGGCTGAGTGTGGCCAGAGCGCCTTTGGTCCAGAGCAGGAGATCTGCAACGATGACAATGACTGCACCGGTGGCCGAGTGTGTCGCTTCTGCCAGCCTCCTGGTGGACCAGCGTCTCAGATGTGCACAGACGGTGGCGCATGCCCCTCCGGCTACTCGGAGATTTAGTCATGACTAAGCTCAATTTGGTGATGCTCTTCGCCGTCGCTGCCCTGAGCGGCTGCGCGGCGGAGGAGACCTCGGACGGACCCGGTGGTCCAACGACCTTTGTGCGGCAGGAGATCGACACGGACGCCTTTGGGCCTGCCTTCGCCGATGTCGCTGACGTCAACGGTGACGGCAGATTAGATATCATCATCTCGAAGTTCGGGACCCTGGGCGGGACGACCCTCCAGCCAGGAGCCATCACCATCTATGAGCAGGGCGCTACGCTGGACAGCTGGACCCCTCGAGAGGTCACCTCACCCATCGACCCTCTGTACTGGCCCAACTCCGTTGAGGCACACGACGTCGACGGGGATGGAGACCTTGACCTAACGGTCGGCGCGGGCTTCCTCATCTGCGAGGTGCTGCCGCGTGTTGCACCTGATGGTCAGCTCATCCCCCCGTCTCCTTGCGGTGGGCTCCTCTGGTATGAGCAGTCTCCGACGGGCTGGATCCGCCATGATGTCGTCTCGGGTAGCAGTGAGCTCTTCTACCATCACGCGGTGATGATGGATGTCGATATGGACGGCGTCGAGGACATGGTCTCCGTGGGTGAGCGTCGCTACATCAATGAGGCGGGCGAGGTTATTGACGATGCCCAGACTCATTGGTTCAAGGGCGTCCCGACGGTTGAGAGGTTCGAGACGACGCCACGCGTGATCGGCCCCGGTCTCGGGAGCTTCGTATCAGCTATCGATCTTGATGGAGACGGTGATCTCGACCTGGCCAGCGCGGAGTTCTTCGCTCCTTTCGAGTCACAGTCTTTTGCATGGTACGAGAAGGTCGCCTTGCCCGATGCTGCGAACCCTGCAGGCACGTGGAGACGGCACGTCATCGATGACCAGGTCGGCCCAGCGATTCAGTTCACCTTCGTCCCGGACCTATTCGGCGATGGGAAGACGGTGGCGGTTGGCTCAAATCACACCCAGACGACGGGCGACACGCCTGATCCTTGGGAGTCAGCCATCTACGTGTATGACATTCCATCGGATCCAAAGCAGCGATGGAGTGGACGCAAGATCTCTGAGAACATCGTCTCGATCCCGCGTCCAAACCAGGCTGCGCCGGGTATCTTCGACTATGGAGACGTAGACGGCGACGGCGATATTGACCTATTGCTCTCCGGCGATGGCGACACGCGAGTCTTCGTCCTATTGCAGGGGCCAGACCGACAGTTTGAGACGATCATCCTCGATGATAGCCTGCCTCAGGCTGGCGGGATGAAGATCCGGGACTTCGACGGTGATGGCCGCAATGAACTCGTCGTCACGAGCTTCGACAATAATGTGGTCTACCTCTATCGAGCGGACGCTTCGGGCACGTACCCACGCGGTCCGGCCGACATCCCCAGCTGGGCGTCGGTCCAGGGTGGCTCCTTGGCCATCGATTATGCCGGTGACGCGACGGGTCCTTTTATCGCGGCGATCTTTACGGAGTGGCCGCCGGCTGGCGCCCCTCTCGGCTTCCAGCAGTTCGATACGCCGACCTTCCCTATGCTCGTGGACTTTCCGACCATCGAGCCCGGAGAGTATGTCGCGCTCACTTATATCGACGTTGATGGCTCCGGAAATATGGGCCCCAACGATGCCGACGTGCAGGCGATCACTGACGTGACGTTCCCGACTGACGGGGCCTTCCCAATTCAATTGGGCGGAGGCGCAGGCGGCGGCGGAGATATACCTCCTGCCAGCATGACGCGCGTTCGAGTGCTCGTTGAATATGACGGACAGCCGGGCGAGGACGTCGTCGTCGCGGCGTTCACGTCTTTACCTCCCACGCAGGGACCACTGTCCATCACGATCCTTGAGGATGTTCAGTCCTTCCCCGTGATGGCAGAGTTGACGGATGTGCCCGGTGAGGCATGCCAGGTGATGGTCTTCATCGACCGTGAGCCTTTCAATGTGACCTTCCCGGATATGACTGACCCCCAGGCGATGTCTGAGATGATCAGCCTGAACGGTGAGCTCGTCGAGGCCACCATCAGCGTTCCAATGCAATAGGCGCCTTCACGGGCGCCCGCTGCCCTCTTGCAGTTTCTCGCCTGAGCAGGCATCAAGTTGAGACGCTGATGGGAGTGGTGGGTGCCAGTGTTCGAGATGTTTAGTGAAATAGAGGGCAAGGAGTACCTCCTCCTCGGGCTCGAGTTGGGGGCTGAGATCCTAGTGGCGCTCGTCGTGTTCTTGGGCCTCGGCCGCTTTTTCAGCCATCGCTGGCGCCAGCTCAACGAGCGGGCCCACTCTCGGATGTTGGATGTTGTAGACTTCACCCAGACGATCATCGAGGACGGTGTCCTCAAGATCAGGACGGTCAAGCCAACGACGATTCATGATTTTACGCTGCGCGCCGAGCAGCTGACGCGTATCTTCGGTACGGCCGTACAGACGAGCTATGACCAGGACCATCCCTATGTCGTCGTGCCTGAGAAACACAGCAAGGGTTTCAAGAAGCTAGAGACGATCATCTACAGCCACGCGAACACCGCCCTCAATCAGGACGCGAGCTGGGAGCGATTCAAACCGCTCGAGAGCCGTGTGAGCACGGTCACCGTTAAGGGGCGCCTTGTCGTATACGCAGAGAAAGACGCTCAGGTGTCGAAGGTGCATGTCGAGTTTGTCCCAGATAGTCTCTGGAATGAGTTGAGGGAGCCGCCCGTAGGTTCGGATGACTCTTGGCAGGACTACCATGGGGTGCTTCCCGAGAGAGGGAGAACTCATCTCCTGATTCGTCTCAAGACTCTTTGGGAGATTAAGCAGGCCGCGCAGCGACATGAGCGTGCGGGCGCACAAGGCCACCTGCTGGTCTTTCCATTTGACGCAGAGATGCTGGATCACCGCTCTGCTCTGTCGGAGTTATTGTCTGAATTGCGACAAACGCATCAGGCTAAGGCGGAGTGACGGTGGCGAGGATCTCTGAGGACTTGAGGATGTTGGTTGTCGACCAGGCGTGGCTCAGTAAGCTTGGACGTGGATTAGGTTGAGGGTGAGAGACACGTGAATTCAGCGCCACTCAGATTCTTGTTCTTTGGGACCATGCTCCTTACGACTGTGAGCATCGCGCACATCTATATATATCGTCGTTTTGTTCGGGATGTCTGGGAGACTGGACACGCTCGAAAGCTCGGTAAGTTCGCCATCGTAGGCCTCGCGGTCATGCTATTGGCGGGGATCCCCTTGGGGCGATTCTTAGGCGGCACGACGGGGACAGTGTTCGCGTATATCGCGTTTGGGTATTTCGGTTTGCTCGCGGTGCTCTTGCCACTGCTGATCAGCTTAGACCTACTCAAAGGTGGCTACGTGCTCTGGGCACGGACTCGCAGGGAAGAGCCGGATGAGGAGCGGCGGCGCTTCCTCTCGAGAGGCGTGGCTGCTGCGACGGTGCTCGGCGCAAGCTCAGCCGGCGCGGTCGGTATGAACGTTGCCTTGGATGCGCCGGAGTTGAGAACTGTAGAGGTCCCAATCAAGGACCTTCCAGAGGGGCTTAAGGGTTTTAAGATCGTCCAGCTCACCGATGTTCATATCGGCTCAATTCTCCAAAAGGAGTTCTTAGAGGCGATCGTGGCACGAGTGAACGCGCTCAACCCTGACGCGGTGGTGATCACCGGTGATTTGGTGGATGGAACCGTGGCGCGCCTCAAGGAGCATGTAGCGCCTCTCGCTCAACTCAAGAGCACCCACGGCTCATTCTTTGTGACGGGGAACCATGAGTACTATTCCGGGGCCGATGCTTGGCTCGAGTACCTCACCTCCATAGGCATACGTGCTCTGAGAAATGAGCACGTAGCGATCAGTCACGAGGGGGCGAGCTTCGATTTATTGGGGGTGGATGATTGGCGCGCCAAGGCCTTTGGCGGAGACCATGGCTACGACATCGATCGCGCGGTCCAGGGCCGCGACCGATCACGTGTCAGCGTCCTTTTGTCCCATCAACCGAAGGCGATTCATGACGCCGCGAAGCATGAGATTGACTTGGTGTTGTCCGGTCACACTCACGGCGGACAGATCTTTCCCTTTAATCTAGCAGTCCAGCTCGTGCAGCCCTACGTCTCTGGTCTTCACCAGCACTCTGACCGTACCTGGATCTACGTCAGCACCGGGACGGGGTTTTGGGGACCGCCAGTGCGCGTGGGCACACGCTCGGAGATCAGTGAGATCCTCCTCGTTGGAGCGGGGCGCGACTCTGCATGAGCGACCAAATGTCTCTAACCGAGAGCACTTGAGCCCCTCCCGATGGCTTAAGTGAGAGTCTCGGAGCGACGCTTTCAGCTGAAACCAGTAGACCTCAGAGACACAGGGATCCCAGGGGTCTCTGGTTGTCTAAGGGTTTATTCTGTACGCTGTTCAGATGATGAATTTGAAACAATATGTACGAGAGGCGGTGCTCCTTACCGGCCTCATAGTCAGCTTTGGGTGTACGGAACGATCCCCTTATTATGGCGACGCGGGGACCGCCGCACCCGGAGGGGATGCAGCCTTCACTGATGGCCAGATGGGCGGGACTGACGGGGGGATAAATCCCTATGACTTTACTGTGGCTCCCCTTGACGCGACCCCCTCGCCCCTCGCGAGCCTCAGGTTGAACGAGGTCCAGTGTCGAGGCGAAGAGTGGGTGGAGGTGTTCAATATTGGTGAGACCCCGGTTGAACTGGATGGTCTCTACTTGACCGACAGGCCGGATGAACAGGCTCGGCACCATCAGCTCGGTGAGGGCGCTACGCTCGGGGCCGGCGAATTCTTAGTCGTCGGTGACTTGCCCTTCGGTGTCTCCTGTGAAGATGACGTCATCGCGCTGATGGACGAGCGCGGGTATCAACTGGACCAGGTCACGATGGAGGCGGCGCAGGTGGGAGCGACTTATGGTCGGCTTCCAGATGGGGTAGGGGTCTGGTCCGCCACGAGCGCGACCCCCGGGGCTTCGAACGCCCCTGTCGATCCACCACAGCTTCGCTTGAATGAGATTGACTGTCATGGGCGAGACCGCGTTGAGG
>CALELH010000596.1 GCA_937902595.1 uncultured Myxococcales bacterium | reverse complement strand
GACCAGCTCGATGGGGATGACGACGGCTTCGGTGATCTGTGCGACATCTGTCCGGGTGATCCAAGGAACGACGCAGATGGTGACGAGGTCTGCGGGGATCTGGACACATGTCCGGACGTATTCGATCCCGGTCAAGCGAACGACGATGGCGATGGTGAAGGGAACGCCTGCGACCCTGACGCTGACAATGACGGGATCGCCGACATTGATGATAACTGCCCCTTGACCGCGAATGAAGACCAGCGGGACCGATATGGTGATGTCCGCGGCGATGCCTGTGAGTTTGTCTATTTCTATGAGGACTTTGAGCTGGGGCTCGATCGGTGGACCATCGGCAATGGAGAGTGGACCGTAATCGAAGAGGCCGCCTACCAAGGGAATCTAGGTCTCGTGGATCGGCGCGGTAACTCATTGACTCAGAGGACGATTAGTATCGACACGCCGGAGATTGATCTTGGGCGTGCGGAGCGGCCTCGCGTCAGCTTTCATGGTCGATTTGCCCTCGTTGAATACGGCTTCGTGATCAAGGTTCTGGGGGCCGAGGATGAGGTATTGCAGACCACCGAGGTGGTCGGGCCAGGGAACGGCAGTCGCCAGTTCAGGCGGTATGATGTAGACCTGTCTGTCTTTGCAGGGCAACAGGTTAGAGTCCGCTTGGAGTTGAGGACCGGCCGCAATAGTGGGCTCGGGGTGTGGATCGACGAGTTCCGTGTCGACGAAGGGCCCGCCTTACCGGCACAGGCGCTCCCGTTTAGAGATCAGTTTGACAGCCTCGATGGCTGGGAGGAGATCGGCGGCGACTGGACGACGACGATCCATGGCGCGTGGTCGGACAGCGCGCTTACCTTTGCGGAGACCGAGACCCTTCAGCAGGGTAGAGCCTCACTCAAGCTCAAGCGGCCACTGGACTTAAGAGGCGTGGAGGCGCCGGTGATGTCCTTGTGGCTTAGGAGCGCAAACTTCGATGCACAGACCAGTTTTGTGGTGGAGATTAGGCCTCAAAGCCCGGACGCGGCCCCTATGTTCTGGTCCCCCCGGGTCGGAGAGGCGAATCCGTATTTTGAAAAGTACACGCTGCCGATCCCGCAGCTAGCTGGAGAGGCCCGTGCGGATGTCTATCTTCACTACGACCATTGGTCCAATCGTCGCTCCTGGGTGATCGTCGACGACCTGCGTGTTGAAGAGCGCGCCGCCATCACCCAGCGGGCTTTCCCTACGGATATTTGGATTCCCGATGATGAGATCGAGTATTTGACAGGCGGGTGGGGAGTTGTGGAGGAGCCTTTGGGTCAACCAGCGTTGCGCAGCTCAGCGTTTGGGCTCGAGCTCGACAGCGAGACCCGCGCATCACTAGGTCACTTTGACTTCAGTGAGACGGTTCAGCCGCAAGCCTCCATTTGGACGCGCTACGCTCTGCGCGCCGACAGGCAGGGGTTTTATATAGAGGCACGAGGAGATGCGTTCTTAGAGCGCTTTGAGGTGCTGCGCCCGATTGGAGCCGATCTATCTAACGGCCAGTTTGAGAGGATTGATGTGGATCTCACACGCTTGAACGGTCAGTCCGACATTGAGTTGGTGCTGGTCGTCGAGAACGGAGATCAAGCACACTTCGGCGTCGATGTGTCCCGAGTGCTTCTCGGAGAGAGGGAGGAGACCGCTGCCGTTGAGGCGCCCGTGGTTTGGGATTTCGATGGAGCCTCACCTGCCAGAGAGAGCGTATCGGGTCGATGGGGCTTGTCG
>CALELH010000595.1 GCA_937902595.1 uncultured Myxococcales bacterium | reverse complement strand
GCAACATCTATAGGAGCTGGGGATGCTCAGTCGTTGGAATGACCAACGTCCCCGAGGCACGCCTAGCTCGCGAAGCAGAGATCGCTTATACGACCCTCGCGCTTTGTACGGACTATGACTGTTGGCATGAGGGTCACGACGAGGTCTCGGTGGAGACCGTCGTCGCGACGATTCGCCAGAACGTCGCCACCGCGAAGACTGTCATTCAGTTGACCTGCCGGGCGATGGCTGATGTGGGTGAGGTCTCATGGCCCGCCCATGGGGCGCTCGCCGGTGGAATGGCTGTTATGACGAACCCAGAGTTGATCCCCGATGAGGCGAAGGCCCGCCTCGATCTACTCGTTGGGAAATATCTTTGGCCACAGGAGTAAGTAGCATGTCTCAGCTTCCAATCTTGGTTGTCGGGAGCGTCGCCATAGACGATGTAGAGACGCCCTCCGGGCATAGGCCAGAGTCCTTGGGAGGCTCGGCGAACTATTTCAGCGTCAGCGCGAGCATGTTCGCGCCGGTGCGTCTCGTCGGTGTCGTGGGAGATGACTTCCCTGAGTCCCATGTGGACGCTTTGGCCCAGCGGGGCATCGATCTCGATGGCCTGGAGCGCGTCGACGGCAAGACCTTTCGATGGAAGGGCCGCTACGCCTCTGAAGGGGCTGACGCCGAGACACTCGACACCCAGCTCAATGTCTTCGAGACGTTTCAGCCGAAGATTCCCGAGCAGCACAAGGACACTCCCATCGTCTTTTTGGGGAATATTCACCCCATGCTGCAGGTGGACGTACTTGACCAGATCGACGCGCCGCGCTTCAGCGCCGCCGACACCATGAACTTTTGGATTCAGGGCGAGCGTGAGGCGCTAAAGTCAATGATTCGCCGCCTGGATATGCTGATCATTAACGAGACAGAGGCGAGCCTGCTCGCTGAGGAAGGCAACATTTATGATGCCGCGGACGTTATCCGCGGTATGGGGCCTCGGGTTCTTGTGATTAAGCGTGGCGCGTATGGCGCGATCATCTTCCATCCGGAAGGCCTCTTCACCGTGCCTGCATACCCACTTCGTAAGGTCGTCGATCCAACGGGCGCCGGCGATAGCTTCGCTGCTGGTTTCATGGGAAGCCTCGCTGAGCAGGGCGCCTTTGGCTTTGCAGCGCTCAAGCGCGCCGCCATCTACGGAACTGTGATGGCGAGTTTTGCGTGTGAGGGCTTCAGCATGGACGGCGTCATATCCTTAGAGCGCTCTAAAGTAGAGGCCAGAGCCGACCAGCTACGGCAGATGATCGCGCTCTAAGAACACGTCGCGCTGAATCGCGCTTGTTCAGGAAGCCTATTCAAGCTAGCATGTCCCCGCAATCTTGTAATTTCAGTAGGTTGCGGCCCATTTGAGGGAGGAAGAGCTACATGATCCGCGCACAACTTGCGGCTGTTCTACTCGTCGTGTTCGTCGTCGCTGGCGGCTTCGTCTACAGCAGCGTTAATGGCACGGTGGTGCGAACGGCAACACAGAACCTCGATGGACATTTGAGTCGTGGTCGGCAGTCCGTAGCCCAGCGTCGTACGTTGAAGGACTACGCGATTCTTGCTCGTGCCCGCGCCGTCGCGAAGACAGCCAAGCTCCAGGAGTTGCTGAGCGCCGAGCTGGTGCCGACTGAGGGCACAGAGCCCACGACTGAGCAGCTGGAAGCGTTCTCCTATCGGATTCATCAGCAGGTCTTTGAAGAGGTCCTGGTGTGGGCAACTCGTTTTAAGGCACAGAGAGATCGAAGCCTGAGTGATGGAGATTTGACGAACTGGATCTCTGAGGCTCCGGCATGGTTCATGGTGGTTGATCGGAAGGGGATCGGTGTCGCCGATGCGAATGATCCTGCGCGCTACGGAAGCGGCGCCGCCAATATCATCGCCGGGCACCCAATACTCGGTGACGCGATCAAGGATGGTCGCTCGTTCCGCGATATTTGGTTAATTCGAGGCACCCCAATGACCGTTGGAGTCGTCCCAGTCCGGAACGCGGTAAAGGACGTCATTGGCGCTGTCATCCTTGGATACCGACTGACGGACGCCGCAGCTCGTAAGGACGGACAGCTCGTGCAGGCTGAAGTCGCGTACGCGATCTCGGGTCGAGTGAGCCAAAGCTCCAGTCTACCGTCAGCTTCAGAGCGCGACCTGGAAGCCGAGCTCAAGAAGCGCCTATCTGAATCGAAGACGGGGGCGGGGATCTTCAACATCAGGTTGAATGGACAGAAGTATCGGACTGTGTGGCGGAACATGCCGGGATACGCGAGCGCTGATGCCGCCGTTGTGCTCCTTAAAAATCTGGACGAGACCGTGGCACAAGCGACACGCGGACTCGCTGTGATCCCGATCACCTTATTCCTCGCGGTGCTGTTGTGCCTCGGATTGGTGCTCTGGTTGTTCTCCCGTTATTTCAGCGCCTTCGGTGAGATTGAGCAGGGCGTCATGGAGATAATCAACGGGAACAATGATTATTGGTTTGAGCTGCCTGGTAAGGAGATGCCAGCCAAGATGGCCCAGAACCTAAATATTATGGTCTGCCGCCTCTCTGGACGTCCGCTTCCCGAAGAGGATGATTTGGTCAAGGCTCAGCATTGGGCTCGGGACAAGATGTTTGTCGACGCCATCGCCACTGACGAGCTTGATGGCCAACCCAAAGCGTCGGCTCAGATGGAGACAACTGAGTTGGCCAGCATCTCCGAGGAGATGGTCCGACTCGTGCGTGATGACGAGCCGACCTACCAGCGCAAGATATTTAAGGATTATGTCGACGCTCTTGAGCGCACCGGAGAGCCGATGGACGGGCTGACTCTTGCGCTGTTCACACGCCAACTTGATCAGCACGCGTCTTCGCTCAAGGAGCAGTACGAGTGCAAGAGTGTTCGTTTCTTAGTCGAGATCGAGGATGGCAAGGCCGTGCTTAAGCCAGTTCCTTTGGATTGATCGCATCGCGAGTTAGATCCTCAGCCTGGTCCACATAGGGGGATGGCCAATGCAGTGGACGGTAGGTTTTCTTGGCTGCGGTAATATGGGTCAGGCCTTATTGGGAGGCTGGCTCTCGAACCTCCAGCTCTCTCCAGAACAAGTCGTAATCACCTCCAAGTCAACCAGCGCCAAAACGGCGAAACGATTCGGTGTCCGGTCGGTTGACGTAGACACTCTCGTCTCTGTATCCGATGTGATTATTCTCGCAGTTAAACCGCAGTATGCCGCCGAGGTGGTTGAGCCGCTCAGCTTCAAGGAAGAGCAACTCGTTATCTCGATCATGGCCGGTACGCCCATCCACCGACTAGGCGTCGCGCCTGCGCGGGTGATTCGCACAATGCCTAACGTCGGTAGTCGAATCGGGAAGGGGGCGACGGTCGCCTTCGCCGGTCCTGGCGTCTCTTCCGTTGAGAAAGATAGAGTTGGGGCCTTGTTCGATTCTCTAGGGTGTTTAGAGTGGTTGGAAGACGAGGACCAATTTCATGCAGGCACAGCCTTAGTCGGCAGTGGCCCTGCGTACATTTTTATGGCGCTCGAGGCCATGGCTGACGCCGCTTTAGAGGCAGGCCTGCCCGCTTCTTCAGTCCGACGGCTCGCAGCGGCGACGGTCGAAGGTGCAGCCAAACTGGCCCTGGAGAGTAACGAGGACCCCGCTGTTCTAAAGCAGCGGGTCGCTTCGCCGGGTGGAACCACGGTTGCCGCCCTGAGCAGATTGGAGCACCATGGCTTCTCTGAGGCCCTGAAGGACGCGATGAACGCGGCCTCGAAGCGATCAAGAGAATTGGCGACGGGAGAGACATGAAGATTACACCGCTCGACATCGATCAGCAGCAGTTTCAGCGCGTCTTTCGTGGCGTCGATCACGATGAAGTTCGCTCTTTTCTCAACCAAGTGTCCCGTCAGCTTGAAGATGTCGTGCGCGATAATCAGAGGTTAGACGAACAAGTTCGGAGGCAGGAGAAGCAGCTCGAAGAGTTTCGTTCCCACGACTCTCAGCTCCGTGAAGCTCTGGCCTCGGCGGGTCGCATGACCGAGGACATTAGAGAGAACGCGCAAAAGGAAGCGGAGCTGATCAGGGCGGAGGCCTCCGTGGAGGCTGAGAAGATTGTCGCTGACTCTAGAGCGGAGTTAGCGCGGCTATCCGAAGAGACACGGTCTCTCAAGCTGCAAAAGACGCGTTTGATTTCAGAGCTTAAGACGGTCATTGAGAGTCATCGACGCCTTCTGGAAGCCCAGGAGGAGCTCGACCGTCAGGCCGTCTCGCAGAGAAAGAATGGTCAGGTGAGAGCGCGACGTTGATTTTGCCGAGGGTCGAAGACACGCGATCCGGTACAATCTTGAGCCTTAGAGTCCAGCCGAAGTCTCGCTCAGAAGAGGCTGACGGGATGCGCGATGGTGCCTTAAAGCTGGCGCTGCGAGGCCCTTCAATAGATGGACTGGCGCACACCGCGCTGATCAAGCTCTTGGCCAAACGCCTGGTTTTTTCGAGGCGAACCACCGAGATGATTCATGGAGATGCGAGTCGGCTCAAACGGGCGCTCTGTTCTGACCTCTCCTTTACTGAGTTAAAGAACCGTCTGGAGGATGCTCTTAGGTGTTGAACGTGGCCTGGGTACAAGCAGTTTTCTTATTATTGGTCGCCGCTCTCATGCAGCCGAGCTTTGCTGCGCGAGTGATCGTTGATGGAGACCCAGGCACCGAAGCCTACGTAAACGTTGCATCCTCGGAGGCCCCTTCCATTCAGGCAGAGGTTTATAGGGAGTTGGGCCTCGAGGTCACCGGCGATACGATAGTCTATGTGAGCACTGACAGCGCGGCTATGGTCGCGCGTGCCGGGCGAGAGCAGGGCAGCACCCCACCCGAGTGGGCGGCAGGGTTAGCATACCCCTCTCTCCGCCGTGTTTACCTCCATGCCGCTGTGCCCCTGAGTGATTTTAGAGTGACCTTACGTCATGAGCTGAGTCACGTTGCCTTCGGCCAAGTGACTTCAAAGCGGCGGGCACCTCGCTGGTTTGTTGAAGGATTGGCGGTTTGGCAG
>CALELH010000594.1 GCA_937902595.1 uncultured Myxococcales bacterium | reverse complement strand
CGAATAGCGACTACGGGAGACCATAAACACCGCCCGTAGCGACGACTGTATGACCGGCGCGAGTTAAACTCAATCATGGGGTCAAACAACGTTGTTTCCGGCCCCCTGGTTCCAGCCGGTCGACCCTGCTATATTGCGCCGCTTTCAGACCCTGACGGAGCCATAGGATGAGCGAGATCCCGCAGAAGTATGATCCCAACGCGACCGAAGAGAAGTGGCAGCGTGCCTGGGATGAATCAGGTATCTATCACTGGGATCCAAGTCGTCCCCGCGAGGAGACATTTACGGTCGACACCCCGCCACCCACGGTGTCGGGGTCTCTGCATATTGGTCACGTCTTCAGCTATACCCATCAGGACCTCCTGGTCCGATACCAGCGGATGCGCGGAAGAAATATCCACTATGGTATGGGGTGGGATGACAATGGACTTCCAACGGAGCGCCGTGTCCAAAACATCTTCGGAATCCGCTGTGATCCGAGTCTTCCCTATGACGCTGAGTGGATACCTAACCCAGACAAAGGTAAGAAAGATCCTGTAGAGATTATCTCGCGCCGGAACTTCATCGAGGCCTGCGCCATCGTCACCGAAGAAGATGAGAAGGCCTTCGAGGGCCTGTGGCGCCGTCTTGGTCTCTCCATCGACTGGCGGGACACCTACGCGACGATCGACGTGAACTGTCGCAAGACCTCACAAGCATCTTTCTTGGATCTCGTAGAGAAGGGCCAGGTCTACAGCGTTGAATCACCAACGATGTGGGATGTCGACTTCCAGACAGCGGTCGCTCAAGCCGAGGTCGAAGACCGCGATCGACCAGGGGCAATGCACGACATACGGTTCGCGATTGAGGGTGGTGGCGAGTTCACGATCTCTACAACACGCCCCGAGCTGCTGGTCGCCTGTATCGCCGTGGTCGCCCACCCTGATGATGAGCGATACCAGCCACACTTTGGCTCCCACGCCATAACACCTCTATTCGGTGCACGAGTCCCCATCCTAGCCTCTGACCACGCTGATCCAGAGAAGGGTACCGGTATCCTCATGGTGTGCACCTTCGGTGACGCCGCTGACGTGGATTGGTGGAAACAATCAGACCTACCTCTAAAGCAGGTGATCGGGATGCACGGGCGTATGCTGCCCGTCGCCTTCGGTGAAGCTCCGTTCAACTCTACAGACGTGGACCGCGCCGCTCAGTATTACGCTGAGATTGAAGGGCTCTGGGCTAAACAGGCGAAGAAGAAGATGCCGGAAATACTCTCGCAGGAGGGCACAGGGCCTCACGGTGAGGGGGCCGCTCTCACAGGCGAAATCCGGCAGTTAATGCACCCAGTCAAGTTCTATGAAAAGGGCGATCGTCCCCTAGAGTTTGTCCCCACGCGGCAGTGGTTCATTCGCATCTTGGAGCATAAGGAGGCGCTACTCGCGCAAGGGGAGAAGATCCAATGGCACCCCCACTTCATGCGCACGCGCTACGATCATTGGGTTGAGGGACTCAATCAAGATTGGTGCATTAGCCGTCAACGATATTTTGGGGTGCCATTCCCCGTCTGGTATCCAGTGGATGGGAATGGGCAACCTGACTACGAAAATCCAATCTTTGCGACAGCCGAGATACTGCCCACTGACCCTCTATCGGAGACCGCGCCTGGGTTCAACGAGAGCCAACGAGATCAACCGGGAGGATTCACTGGTGATCCCGACGTCATGGATACCTGGGCGACCTCATCGCTGACTCCACAGATTCAAAGTCACTGGGCAGCAGGCGAAGATCGACACGAGCGACTGTTCCCAATGGACATCCGCCCACAGTCCCACGAGATCATTAGAACCTGGGCCTTCTACACGATCGTTAAAGCCTGGATGCACCACGACCAGGTGCCCTGGCACAACGTCGTCATCAGCGGCTGGATCCTCGATCCAGACCGGAAGAAGATGAGTAAGTCAAAGGGCAACGTCGTGACGCCTGGCCATCTTCTAGATGCCCACTCTGTCGACGGGGTCCGCTACTGGGCCTCTCGGGCCAGTTTAGGCGCCGACACCGCGTTTGATGAGCAGGTATTCCGCCTAGGTAAGCGTTTGGCGACGAAGGTCTTCAACGCGTCTCGCTTCGTGCACATGCAGCTCGAGGGAACTCCGACGACGGCTCCATCCGCCATCAACGACCCTCTAGACATCGCCCTTGTCTCTCTCTTGAGAGACGTGGTCCGCTCCTCAACAGAGGCCTTCGAACGCTTCGACTATGCGGGAGCCCTCCACAGAGCAGAGGATGCCTTTTGGAGCTTCTGCGATTACTATCTTGAGCTGGTGAAGACCCGCTCATACGTCGAGGAGGACACCCCTGGACGGCGGTCGTCTCACGCAGCGCTGTCTCTCGCACTGCGAACCTATCTGCGACTCTTAGCGCCGTTCTTGCCCTACGTCACCGAAGAGGTCTGGTCCTGGTCCTATGCAGGCGAAGGCCGCGAGGCCTCAGTGCACACGAGCCCATGGCCATCGCTGACTGAGTTTGAGGAAGTGCCCAACACCTACGGCTCCGACACCTATGACGCAGCCGCGGAGATTTTGAGTAAGATTCGAGGCGCTAAGTCCATCGGTAAGCGCAGCCTCAAGTGGCCGGTAGAGAGACTCATCGTTACGGGGCCTGCAGCGAACCTGGCGGCCTTCGAGCCTGTGCGCGACGATGTACTCAAGGCGGGCAAGGTAATGGATGGCGCCCTCTCCACAGTGGACGGGGACGCAGATGATAATGACCGTTTCAAAGTCACCGTGACCCTGAGCGCTGAGCCCGCTTCTTAGAGGCGGTCACTAAAGATATTGTATAAATGATCTATCGCCCGGACGCGCTAGGCCCTAATATAGCCGAGTTCCAGGCAAGAGGAGATAAAGAGGCCATGCCTTACATCATGTTATTCTGTGTCGGTCTGACCACGGTCTGGGCCTTCTTCGGCAAAGCCGTATTCGGCGGTATCCTACCTTTCGTAAATACGGCTGGTGGATGGCTGTCTGGATTAGTTTTTCTGTCTATTGGGACCATCGTGCTGCTGACGTTCATGAACGCCATCGAAGAGCGAATTCAGAACGGTGCGGCCGCTGAGGAAAATCACCACTGAGGTGACCCAGCTCGATGGGAATAAAAAAGGGTGCCATGCGGCACCCTTTTTTATTGTCCTGATCGCAGAGCTGCCTAAGACCACCTTCGCCTCAAGCGACTGAGTCCCCAGAAACCGATGATTAACATTGGCCAGGTCACGGGCGCGCCGTTGCTATCACAATGACAGCCCGCACCTTCATCATCGG
>CALELH010000593.1 GCA_937902595.1 uncultured Myxococcales bacterium | reverse complement strand
CACCCTTCTGAGGACGGAGCAACCACGATTGGCGGCGCACGTTTATCGTCCGTTCTCCTCTTCTCCGTACGCTCTTCTCTGTCTTGGAGGGGAAGACCTGAAAGTCCTGTAATTCAGGGAGGACAAGCTCGGGGACGTTCTCCAGCATACCGTCGATTCTAGTCTCGACGCTGAACTCAACGCCTTCATTGGCTCTGATTCGGCCGCGGTCAAGTCGAGCGATGAGCCGGGTTTTTCCGACGACCAGACCCCGATAAGCCTTTGGTCGACCAGATTTGGGGAGGGCTCGAACGTTGATATCTCTCGCGGGCGCGGTGCGCGCCACCTCTGTGGCGCGTCGGTTTCCGAAGAAAGTGTTGCGGCGTAGGGACATGGTCGCGTCTAACTTAGGTAACTGCAGAATGCCGGCGCGGAGCGGATAGAGAGTGTACTTCGCGATCTCGTCCCGGATGAATAATTGGTCGCCGATCTGAACACGTCTAGGACGCTCCGTGTCATCGTGGTCTGCTTCATTCCAGAACCCTGTCAGATCGATCTTTCCGTGATTGAACTGGTCGACTCGCAGCCCGTCTCGAAAATAGATATGCAGGCGAGCCTCAATCGGTTGCCCCAGCCAGACGTCTTCTAGATCTACCTCCCACTCCAGATAGACAAGGTCATCGGGTGCTTCGGGGTTATCGGAGTCGGCGTCCTCTTGTGAATCGGCCTGCGCAGGAGCGCGGCCCGTCGGCGCAGGGGGCGTCGAGCCTCTGGCTGACACCTTGACGGTCACGGGCTGAGACCGAAGCTTGGTCTTGCCAATGGTCATCTTAAAGGCGCCGACGATCACCTCGCCAGTGCGCGTTGGTCGCAGCGTCAGGTCAAGGACGGTGACCCGCTGGTCCCGACTCGAGTCAAAGGACGTACGGCGCATCTGGCTGACGACGTTCCAGTCGCGGAACTCAGGCGCCTCCAGCTGACCGCCGCGTCTATTGAGCCCATCGGTGACCGCTTGTACGTTCAGCTGGACTGTTTGGCCGACCGTGATCTCTTTCGGGTTTACGACGACGTTGAGGGACGGAGTAGAGTAGGCAGAGCTCACCCAAAGCGCCGTGGTGATCAACCAGAGGACACTCAATCGGAACGGGCGAGGCACACCAACGGTCATTTGTCTCCCTCTAGTAGTCTTCCATTTGCGGTACGACGCGCAGATTACGCAACGCCTTTTCGAGCTGCGGGTTCTTCTCTTGGTTATTGAGCGCGTCGATCAGCTTGTCGATATCAACGGCCTGCTGCTCTTTCTCTTGTTCCTTCTTATCCTGCTCGTCCTTCTTATCCTTCTCGTCCTTCTTGTCTTGTTGATCTTGCTGGTCTTGCTGATCCTTTTGGTCGCTCTGGTCGTCTCCCTCATTGTCCTCTGGGGGGGCCAGCTTGAGCGCATAGGTGTTCTCTCGATTATCTTCGGTCATGATGCGGACCAGGGCCGACTGCTCTTTCTCGCTCTTCGGGAGAGTTAGGCTCAGGCCTTGCTTTCCTTTCCTAGCGACCGCTCGCTCCGTGGTGCCGTCTAACTCGTACATCACAGCCACCAGCGGCGCCCGCTCAACGTCGAACATAATGCTCAGCTGGCGAGCTTCGTCCTTCGGCGCCTTAATGAGATACCAGTCCGCGTCTCCAGGACACGCTTTAAGCGCGCCCTTATCGCCATCGGCGACCTCTTTAGCGGTGTCAAAGCTGTCGTTCTCTTCCTCTTTATCGTCGAATGGGCATGGCGGTACGATGTCCACCCGAACCGTATACTTATATTCAGCTCGACCCTGGCCGCTCAGACCGAAGCGGTAGACCCCGTCTTCGCGAAGACCGGTCACCCCCAAGATCGCTTTGCCCTCAGCGTTGGCTTTAGCCGTGCGTAGAGGTCGGTCGCTATTGGGGCCATACAGGGCCAGATTGACATCTCTAAACTCGTCATCACTTGTGTCGACTGTCCCCTCCGTCGTCACGAAGAGGATCGTGTCTCGCTTTCCCTCCACGGTGTACCAATCTGCGTTCCCCGGGCAGAGGACCCTGTCCTTGGAATTCTCAGGGTTATAGGGAGTGGCGCTCTCTAAGCTGTCGTCCGGCTCATGGTCATCATCACGTTTATGGCAAGCGGGGTTCGCGCTGTGCCAGGCGAGCTCAAGATTCCAGCGGGCGTCTTCATCAGCAGGGTTGAGTTCGAGGACCCGAGCGAACTCGATGATGGCGTCTTCCCAGCGCTCTTCCAACATCGCGAGTAAGCCTTGAGTGAACGCGACTCGCCCGCGGAGGTCATCGATTCTTGCGCGGACATCGGGGGCAACGGGCTGATCTTTGGCCTCAGCTTTGGCGTCAGCGTCTTGCTCCGCAATGAGCTTGTATGCTTGATCCAACGCGGTCCGAGTGTTCTTGATCTGCTCTTCTAAGGCCTTCGCGCCCGCTTCGTCTTTTGCGCCGCTCGCCTTGAGTTGACGAGTGATGGCAAGCTCGGCTTGGCCACGTAAGAGATGTACTTCGGGGGCATCAGCATTTAGACCTTTGACTGAGGCGAGGGCGCCTTCGGCGTTGGCGGCCTTGAGCTGAGATCGACCTTCTTCCACGGCGCCATCATTACAGATGAACGGGCCGAACCCTGCTAGCCATAAGCACGTGACACCGATGCGGACTCTTGGATGATTTATCACTCTTCATCCCTCCTGCGCCGTCGCTCGCCGATGATGAGTTCGATCAGCAGTAGGAGGATCGCCGGTACCAGTACGTACTGGTATTTCTCGTTGTATGTATGGCGCATGGCGTTCGCGAGCGCGGTCTTTTGCAAGGTATCTAACTCTGCGGCGAGCGGTCCCGCGATGGAGGCGCTTCCCTCGAACTGGAAGACTCTCTTGGCGTCAGGGTTCTCTGGGTCCGCCAGACGTGCGAGCTCCTCAAGAAGAGACATGTTCAGGCTGCTGACGATGGGCTTACCGGAGCGATCTTTCTGGTAACCAGCATGACTCCCATCATCATTGTAGATAGGGATCGGCTCACCGAGCCGCGTCCCTATGGCCACTGCGTAGACCTTTACCCCGGCTTCAGCCGCTTTTCGGGCGGCCTCTTTGGCCGCTTCGCCTTGGTCAGCGGCGACATCCTCGCCATCTGTCATCAATAAGAGCACTCGACTTCGGAGACCTTGGTCGCCGCGGTCTTGTTTACCAGTCAAGAGCCGGACACCTTCCTCCATGGCCATGGCGAGATTCGTCCCGCCCACCGGCATCTGCTTCGGGCTGAGGCTGTCGAGATACATGCGTATCGCGCCTTGATCAGCGGTCAGCGGGGATTGGGTGAACGCGATCCCCGCGAAGGGGACGAGGGCGATACGATCGCCGCTCAGTCGGTCCATCAGGTCACTCAGTTGGGTTCGAGCGGCCTGAAGTCGAGATGGCTGTGTGTCGCGGGCGAGCATCGACTTGCTGATGTCGAAGGCGATGGCGATGTCGATCCCGGACTGTCTTAGGGTCTCCGGCCTTCGACCATATTGCGGCCTCAGCGCGGCGACGGTGACCAGGATGATCGCGAGCACGACCATCAACTGCTTCGTCAATCGGCGCTCCATAGAGAGGGTCTCGATGAGCGCGCGGATTTGAGGGATGTGTCCGGCGCGCGCCAGGAGCTGGCGACGGATCAAATGACCATAGACCAGCAACAGGATCACGAGCACCGGCACGAAGCTGAGCCACCATAGACTGGGTTCACCCCATCGCATCAGGGAAACCTCCTCAATACGGTTTGGCTGAGCAGAATCTCTAGGAATAGCAGCGCCAGCGCCGGCCATAGAAACCAGTGAAACACCTCGGTCTTCTCCGCCGCGGCATAGTCAACCAGACGGGACTTCTCCAGCTCGTCGAGGATGTGATGGAAGTCTTTCTTGAGCTGCTCTTTGTCCGTCGAGCGGTAAAAACGTCCGTTCGCGACCTGAGCGATCTCCTCCAGGAGGGCGGGGTTTACGCTTGAGTCGACCTTGTCGTATTGCCGTTGACCAGTGAACATGTCGACCATATTGCTTGGTCGCCATGTCTGGCCACCGCCACCGACCAAGATGGGGTACACCCGCGCTCCGCGTTCAGCGGCCTCCTTGGCCATCTCAAGGGGCGCGACTTTGCTGCCGTTATCTTCGCCGTCGGTAATCAGGATAATCACCTTCGTCTTAGCCTCACTCTCACGAAGTCGCGCGATGCTCATCCCGAGCGCGTTCCCGATCGCCGTCCCCGTGCCATCGATGTCACCCAGAGCCATGCGGTCCAGAATGTTCAGCATGACGCCGTAATCGAGGGTCAGCGGGAACTGAAGAAAGGCCTCTTTTCCAAAGATGACCAGGCTGACGCGGTCATAACGGCGACTACTTACGAAGTTTCGTAGCACCTGAACCGCGCTCTTGAAGCGATCATCGGGCTCTTTACCCGCGTTCTGAAGCGCCACCAGCTCTTCGTCGGCGATGTCGACTTGGGCCATCGATTGGGACATATCGAAGGCCACGACGATGTCGATGCCTTCGACCTCGGCTGTCTCTTTCTCTGTGAGTTGAGGTCGGGCGACCGCGATGACCAGCAGCGTGACAGCGAGGCAACGAGACCACAGGGGGAGATGAGCTAAGCGCGCTCTCCAGCCTGGGCGAACTCCATCTACGCGGTGACCTGCAGGGAAGCGGAGCCCAGCAGCTCCAGACCACCGTGTTCTGATCGCCACGATGATGGCGACGCCGGCGAGGAGGACCAGGAGAGCCCAGATGATGTGCCCCTGCAGTGGTGCGTCAGCGAAGGTCATGATGCTGACTCCTGGTTCGTCGCCTCTTCCATTACAATCTTGGTCTCTTCGATAAGTTGACGGGCCAGCGCAGTGGTCAGGCCTACTGCGGCGCCTGTCGCTTCGACGTTCGCGAACTTAATCAGGTCCGTCTCCAGAAGAAAGTCGGCCAGAAGTTGTTGGGTGTCCTCTGACTGGCCCGTTTCGCTGAACCAGTCCCTAAGCTCTTCGCTAGTCCATTCAAGACCCTGGATTCTAAAGCGATTCTTTAAGTATCGCCGGAGGATCTCCGATAGCCTGACGAAGTACTCTTCGAACCGCTCCTGCTCGGGCAAGTTCTCCTCCTCGAGTACTGCGAGCTCTCGAGCTGCCTCCAGATGAGCCTCCTCGGGTAGGATCCCAAGATCTTCTTCGACCGTTCGTCCATCTAGGATCTTCTTGATCCAGAGTCCTAAACCAATCCCTAGCGCAGCCACCAGGAGAACGAGTAAGGTGATGATCAGCGGCCAGTTGGTTACGCGGTACGAGATAGGCCCGTGGAGCGTCCAAAAGGCGTCAGCGTCTCCGCCGGGTGCCTCAAAGCTCTTCAGCTGTGGATCTTTAACGCCGGTCATTACGGATTTGACTGGGATCTTCTGTGTGGGCACTGGCAGCTCGCCTTGGCCACCGGTCGTCTCTGTCCAAACGACGACCATCCCCTCTACCTTCACCTTCTTCATGGAGCGTGGCTGGATCCTAAAGGTTCGCAGCGTCTTGAGCATATCTTGGAGATGTGGTTGAGCTGGGCCACTCGGCAAGGGGATCACCTGATCCGGTGCGGTGACCTTGACGGAGACATCACGTCGATGAACGACGCTCAGCGTACAGATGAGCTGTTCACCAATACGTACGGGTGTAGGCGCACATTCGAGCTTTACTGCCGGCGGCGGCCCTTTAGGCGCTGGAGCTGACGGCGGAGGGATCGGAGCGGTCGTTCCGGCGTCCGACCCCGTCTTCGTTGTGGCGCTGGGTAGCGGCGCCACCTTACTCGGGGCGAGCTTTATTGGCACGGCCTGAGGCGTACCTTCGGCCGCGTTCGTGCCTAGGGGCCAACTCGACAGGACGAGAATGATCGACAGGGCTCGTCTCATGCTCGCCTCGAACGGATGCGGAAATAATTGATTAGCGGAGCCGCGTAGTCCTTTGCATCGGTGCGGACCTCGATGGGGCTGACGCCATATCGGTGTAGATCTTTGTCACGCGCGTTGCGTCGCTGCGCTTGCGTGTCCGAATATTGTCGGCGAACCGAAAGGCTGGAGGAGTCCACCGCGATCAGGCGACCAGTCTCCGCGTCCTCGATAAAGAGTAGGCCCAATGAGGGGAGGGTCTCCTCCGCTGGGTCTACGATGGAGAGGGGGATCAGATCGTGGCGGCGCGCCGTGATGTGTAGTGGCCGCGCATACTCGTCGTCGAGAAAGTCGGAGATGAGGAAAACGACAGCCTTACGTCGATTCACGCGGGCGACAAACTCTAGAGCCTCGGCCAGGTCTGTCCCTGAACCGACGGGGTCGAAGCGAAGAATCTCGTCGATGATTCGGAGCACATGTTTACGGCCCTTCTTCGGTGGGACATAGCACTCCACGCTGTCAGTGAAGGCCACGAGCCCGACGCGATCTCCATTCTTGATGGCCGAAAACGCCATCATGGCGGCCAGCCGGGCCGCGACAACTCTCTTCTCGTCTCCGGTTGTGCCAAAGGCCATGGAGCCGCTCATGTCGACCATGATCATCACGGTCAACTCGCGCTCTTCCACGAAGGTCTTTACATGGGGCTCGCCCGTGCGCGCCGTGACGTTCCAGTCGATGCTGCGGGGGTCATCCCCGGGGTTGTACTGCCTTACTTCATCAAAGGACATACCGCGCCCCTTGAAGACGGACTGGTAGTGTCCCGCCATCTGCTGATTCACCAGCTTACGGGTGATGATCTCAATCCGGCGGATCTCCGCCAGAAGCTCGCGTGAAAGTACGCCCATCGTCTAAGGGATCTCGACAACCTCGAGGACATCAGCGACGAGGTCGTCGCTCGACTTCTCCTCAGCTTCAGCCTCATATGTAGGGATAATCCGGTGCCTGAGAATATCAGGGGCGATAGCTTTTACGTCCTCGGGTAGCACCGCGTGACGACCGTTCATGAACGCGTATGCGCGCGCCGCTCTGGCGAGCCAAATGCTCGCTCGAGGGCTCGCGCCCACCTCGACAAACCGCTTCCAGTCTGCGCCGAGTCCCGGATAATCCTCCGGGTTTCGCGTAGCGAACACGATGTCCAAGATGTACTCCTTGACCCGATCGTCTACGTAGATATCGCTGATGACTTTTCGGGCGGAGGCGATGGTCGCAGGTGTGATGATCGGGCGGACTTCCGTTGCGCTAGGATCGAGCTGCCGAGCGATGATCTCGCGCTCCTCTTCCTTCGTTGGGTAGTCGACCTTGACCAACATCATGAACCGGTCAACCTGCGCCTCAGGCAGCGGATACGTACCTTCCTGGTCGATAGGGTTCTGCGTCGCCATGACGATGAACGGCTGCTCCAGAGGATAGGTTGTGTCTCCGATCGTGACTTGGCGCTCCTGCATCGCTTCCAGCAGAGCGCTCTGGACCTTGGCTGGCGCGCGGTTGATCTCGTCGGCCAGAACAATATTGGCGAAGATCGGCCCCTTCTTAGGGGTGAACTCGCCGCTGCGAGGATTATAGATCAGGGTCCCGACTAGGTCCGCGGGGAGTAAGTCCGGCGTGAACTGAATTCTCTGAAATTGAGCTGCCATAGTGCTGGCTAGAGTGTTCACGGTGAGCGTCTTGGCCAATCCAGGGACACCCTCAAGGAGTACGTGACCTCCGGTCAATAGTCCCAGTAGCACGCGCTCGACCATCTGTCGTTGGCCTACGATCACCTTTTCGACTTCGTGTAGGACATCGCGTACGAACGCGCTCTCCTTCTGAACGATCTCTCTCATAATATTTTGGCTCTCATCCTTACTGTCTTAAATGCCCATGCCGTCTACCCGCGTTTGGGCCGCCGGTGGACGCTGACGATTCACTCAATTACGTGTCGCTCCGAAGAGTCTGTACAGACGCAAAATATGCGTCAGAATTTCGTTGTCAACGATCCCGTTGATTAGACTATTCCCTCGACCTCAAAAAAATGTTGGCGGCGGATCCCTTGGACCGGAGCACCCCTCGCAGAAACTTATTGAAGGAGAATTACCACTCCATTTGACAAATGGGCCAGTTTCCTTGAGGATTCCGCAGCTTTTTTCCCCCAAGGGAGTCAGTTATGAAGATCAAAGAAGAGATGCACATGGACAAGCGCCTTGTGGACCGAAACATTCGCACGGGCGTCATTAGCAAGGCTGATCACGATAAGCACATCGAAGGATTGCCAGACGTGAGCGACCGGGCAGATGTCCTCGAAGTAGAGATGGCTGACGTCGGTGTTAAGAACGTCGAAGCCAAAGAGACGGGCGAGACTGAGTAATACGGCTATCTCCAGGAGGCGTCATGTCTGATAAAACATCCAAGCCAGATCGGATTTTCCGCGCAGGCCCGGATGGCCAGACAGAGATAGACGACCGCGCTGGATCTGATGGCCAGACCCCTCAATCGACAGGGGAAGAACGTTCTCTACAAGAGATGACGTTCTCAACTCATATACTGTCGCTCAACGCTATGGCGCTGATGCACCTGGGAGAGTTACCCGGTGTACCAGAGACCGAGCGTGACCTTGAGGCTGCTCGACACATCATCGACACGCTGCTTATTCTCCAAGAGAAGACCAAGGGCAATCTGTCCGACGAGGAAGAGAAGCTAATCTCGAGTCTCGTCTACGATTTGAGAATGAAGTTTCTCAGAGGGGATCGATGAGCTCTAAGTGGAGCGGCACAGTCGTACTCGCGCTCCTCTCTGTCGGTTGTGTCCAAGAAGACCGCAAGCCGCTCCCCGCCACACCAGTCTCGACACCTACGCTCAAAGAGACCCCGAACACGCCGCCTGTCTCCAAGAAGACGCCGGCGAGCGAGAGCAACCAACAGGCTAAGAAGCGGCCTGTGCCGGCCAAAAAGTCTCGAAAAACGTCCGGATCCCCCGCAGCGGCTAAGACACCTTCTATCAAGAAGAAGCCTCAAGCTCCGGCAGGTCAGGCGAAGAAGCCTGACAAGACGTGTGCGGTCTGCCGCGGAGATTTTTCCCGTGTTTTTCGAATGGTCAGTCCCTCGGTCGTAGGTGTGGCAGCGGGGACGAGGGTGGACGGCCGATTTAAGATTTCTCGACGTGGTACCGGGTTTGCCTGGGACGATGCCGGTCATATCGTGACGAACGCCCACGCGGTCGCTGAGGCCACGGAGGTCCGAGTCCGTACTCAGGACGGCAAGGTCGTTCGGAGTCGGATCGTCGGTTTAGACGCGAACACTGATCTCGCGGTGTTGGTCGTGGACGGTCTGGAGCTGGAGCCCATCGCACGCGGAGACTACAGCGCCGTGTCTCCCGGACAGTGGGTCGCTGCGATTGGAAATCCATACGGCATGGATCATTCGATCACTGTAGGCGTCGTCAGCGCGATCGGTCGTAAGAACCTACCGCCAGGCGCGCCCAAGTATGCGGACTTCATTCAAAGTGACGTGTCCATTTTTCCCGGTAATTCGGGCGGACCCCTAGTGAATGACGAGGGACAGGTGATCGGGCTGAACACGGCTAAACTAGGCCAGGGACTGTCCTTCTCAACCCGAATTGACATGGTCGAGACTGTGACCGACAGGCTGGTGCGTGAGGGTCGCTTCGACCGCGGGTTTGCTGGATTGTTTGTCAGACATGTCTCGGCGAAGACCGCGGAGAGCTGTGGGCTTCCAAGACCTACGGGCGCTCGGGTTCGAGGCGTCGTCTCCGAAGCGCCTGCCGAGCTCGCGGGTCTTCAATCTGGCGACGTTATTCTGGAGTTTGATGGGCGTAAGATAGGGGGGCCCGCCGCGCTTCCATGGATGATCGCGGCGACTCGTCCCGGGCGGACTGTCGACGTCAAGATCGCGAGAAAAACTGATAGGTTAACCCTGCAGTTGACCGTCTCGGATCCACCTTAGGTTGATGATTTTTGGCTCGGCCTAAGCGCTGAGATCGAGGCCAAGCCTTCCTCGGCCATCATATTGTCAGGGTGGCTCGATAACACCGATCGGTAGGTCGCTTCAGCGACGTCTAATTCATTCAGCTCGATGAGCGTGTGGGCGAGATTCAATTGAACTCGAACCCGACCTTCTTCAGGAATAAGCTTCAAGGTCTCACGAAAGCTCGCAGCCGCTCGCCGGTGCTGTCCCTGACTCGAGTAGGCGAGCCCTCGCGCCTCAGTGAGAACATAGACGCGGCCGGCGATGGTGAGCACCCTCTGCTCTTTAAGGAGTTGATGGATCTCTTCAGGCCGCTGCTCAGTGAGGCAGAGGAGAAGCTCAGATTGCAGGGCGGTCTCGGCCTTATCGGCCAACTTAGGTAGGACCAATAACCAGGTCGTAAAGAACGTAATGAAGACTGCGACGTATATACTCAGGGCGACGAGGTGCTCCCTGATGAGAAAAAGGATCACCAAGGACACCATGAGCGCCAACCAATGATAGTTGACTTGCACCTTCATGGGTCAGGCCATCTCAGTCGGCATTTCGACAGCAGCGGAAGCCAACATATTCTTTCATGAAGCTACGCGCTGAGAAGCCAGGGATTCTTGAGTCAACAGTGCAGACTTGGTCCGTATCACGGTGTCGCTCAGCGATCGTCTTCCAGCCTGCCATATGATAGAAGCGGGTCGAACCGTCGCTGTCATCTCGCTCGTTTGACCACTCCCAGAGGTTACCGGTCAGGTCGTGCACGCCTTCGCTGGAGACGCAGTCTTCGAAGTACCCGCTTGGCGCGACCGTCCCCGCCATCTCCGGGTTGGTCCTGTAGGCCTCACGCACATTACATTTTCCGTTCTCGTACGTCGGGCCGAAGGTGTATGCGTATCCGCTTGGACCTTCACAGGCCCGAACGAGCTCCTGCCGCGAGCACATCCGCCATCCAATGGCTTCACAGGCCTCGTTTGCCTCCGCCCAGCGTACGTTATGCCAGGGGACGACGCCCGCTTGAGAGCACGCCTGTGTATCGCCTTCGGGGGCCTCGTAGGTCTCTCCAATCGTGACCGCGCATGGGAAGCCTCGGTCCGCGTTCGCCAGCGGGTGGCTCGCCTCGTACTTAAAGATATGGAACGGTCGACCGCGGTCGACGACCTCGACATATTCTGGTTCGCCCGCGCAATTAAAAGGGCCTTCGATGTCGGCGCGTCGAGTTGTCTCATTGCAGGTCGGCGCAGCCGGAGGGCCATCACTCTCGTTCATGGCTGCGTCGGCCAAAGTAATGGTCTCACCTCCACCATCTTCAGCGCAGCCGAACAGTACACATAATGACAGAAGACAGATCCCGCGCATTCTTAGCTCCGAGGGCCCTTGAAATTTTCGTGGCATCCTGCCAGGCATGACGGTGCGAAACCAGGATAACCGGAGATCATGAACGAGTTCGGGCCTCAGAGGAACACGATCAGGACGTCTAGTCACATCGAAGGCGTGGGCCTACACTCGGGCCAGCGATGCGCTGTGACCCTCTCGCCGCTGGGGTCTGGGTCGGGGATCGTTGTGAACGGAACGCGGCTGACTCATGGCGTCATCGTATCGACGGATCTGGCCACTTCGATTCAAACGGAGGGCGGTGTTATCTCGACCATCGAGCATCTTACGGCTGCCCTTGTCGGTCAGGGGATCGACGACATCAGCGTTCGCGTTGAGGGGGGCGAGGTGCCGGTCTTGGATGGCAGCGCGCTCCCTTGGTTGAGCCATTTAGACCCCGTGCCTTCGGATCCTCTTAAGCCCGCTTCAGTCTTGAAGTTAGATGAGGTCCTCGAGGTCGCTCAGGGAGAGGCCTACATTCGCGCTGAGCCATCGGATCGACTCATGATCGAGGTCGAGGTCGATTACCCGGGTATCGGGCAGTCACGGTATGCCTGTGACGCCGGAGACTGGACCCAGGCTGCGGCGGCGCGCACCTTTGGCTTCTTGGAGCACCACACCGCCCTGCTGGAGCGAGGTTTGGCCCAGGGGGCTGCTCTGGAGAACACTCTGGTGTTTGGACAAGACGGGAGACCTCTCAATGAAGGAGGCCTGCGTATGGACGATGAGGTCGCACGCCACAAATGGCTGGATTGTCTCGGAGATCTAGCTCTTCTCGGTGAACGTTTGGTCGCGAAGATTCGAGTCGTCCGTGGGGGACATCGCGTGCACCATGCGCTTGTCAGAGCCCTCTCGGAGCGGTCCGGTTAAACTGAACCTTGCAATCCGGAAAGATGCACGCACACTGTAGTGGGTATACGATCAAGATTGGGGCGTCTCTTATGATAGTCAGACTTGTCATCTGTTCGCTTTTCGTCGGGATCATTGGCGCGTTGACAGCGTGTGGTGCTCCTCAGAAAAAGCAAGTAGAAGCGGGGCCACCTATCCCAGGTGTTAATCTCTCTGGTGCCTGGTACAGCACGGAGTTTGGGGACATTCAGCTGGTTCAAGCCGGGCTCCAGGTCACCGGCAAGTACGAGGATCGGAGAGGGCCTGACCACAACGGACATTTCCGTGGGACCCTTCAGGGGGACCTCTTTCGTCTTACCTGGGTGAAGCCGGGTAATGTGAGGGCGGCTATCGAGCCCCGGAAGGGTCGTGCTTGGTTGAGAGTTTCGAGAGACGGGAAGAATTTGTCTGGTCGTTGGGGTTTTGATGAGAGCGAGGACGATGGCGGGGTCTGGAACGCTGAGAAGTCCAAGTATGATTGAAGCGACAGTCTGAGACAGGAGAAGACTCTCTATGCGACCAATAAATCACGGACTTCGTATCGGGCTGATGCTGCTGGCTTTCATCGTGTCTTCATCCGCGCAAGCGGGGGAGCGGGAGGCTCTGCTCGGTACGATGCAGGCCGAGATGGAGCGGAACCGGACAGAGCTCAAGGTCGATGAATATGACCTCCCATATTTTATCGGTTATCGGATCATCGACCTACGGACGACCAACATCGAGGCGTCGTTTGGTGCCTTGATCGAAGACGACTATCTCCATGAGCGCAAGGCCGCGGTCGACGTTCGCGTCGGGAGCTATGATTTCGATAGCCACCCCGACGCCGAGGTTCGCTTCGACTTTGATAGCGGCTTCCGTCCATCTAAGAATGTGCCGATAGATGGCGATCCTGACGGTCTTCGGGCCACGCTTTGGTTGCTCACAGACGCGGCTTACAAGAAAGCGCTCTCCACGTATTTTAAGAAGAAGGCGAAGCGGGTGAGCACGGTCAAGAAGACCCACGTTGATAGCTTCAGCCGGGAGACTCCGATCCAACGGGTGACGCCTCGCGTTGAGGTCAATGTCGATCGCCGAGTGTGGCGTAATTTGGCTAAGAGCCTCTCGAAGCGTTTTCGAACGATGCCCGGGCTGATGACGGGCAAGGTCGGGTTTGAGGTCGAGCACATTAGCACCTCTATCGTAAACAGCGAGGGGACTAGGGCGCTCAAGGAGTATGCGATCTACTCGGTGGGTATCAGCGCCTCAGCGCGCGCAGAAGACGGCATGATGCTCACGCAGGGAAAGACGCGCTACGCACGGAGCGCCTCGACGCTGCCCCAAAAGGCCGAGCTTGAGGCGATGGTTGATGGCGTGATGCGTGACCTCGCCGCGCTTCGGAAGGCGCCGGTTCTCGATCCGTACACAGGCCCTGCCATCTTAGAGCCAGAGGCCGCGGGGGTGTTTTTCCACGAGACCATTGGACACCGTCTCGAGGGGGAGCGTCAGAATGATGAACAGGAGGGTCAGACCTTCAAGGGACAGATCGGGTCTGAGATTCTTCCAGCTTTCATCGATGTCCGCGACGATCCGACGAGCCAAGTACTACAGAATGTTGAGCTCAACGGCCATTACCCTTTCGATGATCAGGGGGTCCCTGCATCCAACGTCGTGCTGGTGGATAAAGGTGTGCTGAAGACTTTCCTCACCAGTCGGACTCCCCTTGAGAAGGTCTCAGCCTCAAACGGCCACGGGCGGGCGAGGGGCACTCGGACGCCAGTCGCGCGGATGGGCAACCTCATCGTCGAGAGTCATAAAGTGGTCTCACGAAAGAAGCTCAAAGAGATGCTCATCGCAGAGGCTAAGGCCCAGGGTAAGCCCTATGGATTGATCATCGCTGACATCACGGGTGGTTCGACGAACACGAGTAATTATGGATATCAGGCCTTCAAGGGCACCCCGCGAATGGTCTATCGAGTGGACGCTGAGACCGGCAATGAGACGCTTGTTCGCGGCGTCGAGATGGTGGGCACCCCCTTGACGGCTATCAACAAGCTGATGGCGGCTGGAGACCAAACCGGTGTCTTCAACGGATACTGTGGAGCTGAGAGCGGTTATGTGCCGGTCAGCGCGGTCGCGCCCTCCCTCTTATTTCGCGAGATCGAATTGCAGAGAACCCAACGCAAGAAACTGCGGGCGCCCATCCTTAAGGCGCCCTGGAATTCAGATCATCGATAGCGCTTGACCCGACCCGTCATTCAGAGTCAAATTTCAACCTGAGGTTGCCTGTACACGTATACAGGTTAATCGGGCGTTGAATTCAGTTCCATCTGTCACCGAGGTTATATGCGTTTCCTTGTTTGTCTCTGCCTACTCATGCTTCCTGGAGTGTCCTTCTCTGCCGGAGGGCCCGACGTCGTGGTTATTCCCATTGTGACCGGGGGAGCCATCGCGCCAACGATCGCGAAGGGGTACGACTCAAGTCTGCGCAAAGCTATGGCGAGAAACGGTAAGGTCAGCCCGATCGCCGCGACGTCTAAGGCGATGAACACGGCAGGGGTGCACCGAGAGTGCAGCACTGATGACTGCGGCGCGAAGGTGGCCAAAGCGGCGAGCGCTCGGTTTGTCGTCTTCAGTAAGGTAAGCGCCGCTGATGAGATCTATACCGTGACGCTTCTCTTATACGATGACGGTTTAGGCTCTCGAGTGAAGAAGGTGGTCAAAGAGTGCGAACTCTGCGCGGCCAAAGAGGTCAATGGAACGCTAGGAGAGGCCGTAGCGGCGCTCAAGAAGACCATGCTGACACCAGCGCCCGTCGCTAAGAAGCCGGCACCAGAGCCTATGAGCGGCGTCAAGGTCACTATCCGAAGCACACCACCTGGCGCGACTGTATCGATCGGTGGAGTCCAAAAAGGCAAGACGCCCGTCACCTTCTCCGTAAAACCAGGATCCTACGATCTTACGGTGAAGAAAGAGGGCTATAAGTCCGCAAGCCGAAAGCTCCCAGTCCTCGACCGACCGGTGAAGCTCAGGATGACGCTCAAGCCGGATCCAAAGGCAGCAGTCGCGAAGGCTATTCCCAAGATCACACCAGCCGTCGTCGTGCCACCGCCGAAGGCCGCGCCAGACTTGGCTAAGCCTACACCTCTTCCTCCAGAGTCCGTGGGTACCGCCTATAATGGGGCCGCCCTGGGGATGATTGTGGGCGGGCTGGCGCTCAGCGGTTTGGGGACCTATTTGGTTGTTTTGGACGGCGAGATCACATGCCCGGACGGCACTCGTCGCGACTGCCCGACCGTGTACAATACCAAGGGGTTCGGTTTAACGAGCTTTGGTGCTGGGGCCGCCCTAGTGGGGGCTGGAGCAGCTCTCATTATCGAGGACGCTGTTCGTATGAGCCGGGAAAAGGCGAAGCTCTCTGTCGGGGCTAGCCCAACATCCGGTGGCGCCTTCTTCAGTGTATCGGGTGGTTTCTAGGGACGCTCGACGGTCCACCAGGATCGTCTGCGCCGCTTCATTGATACGGGCATCTGCCCTCTGAGCGATGGGCTGCCTTCATATCTTTTAAGGGAAGCGTCCTCTCTGAGCGAGAGGCTAGCGAAGGTTGGCCGGACACTCCCGCCGAGCAGCGGGGCTGCTCCCTTACTTCTTCAGCTTTCTATTAATCACCTTCAAGTAACGCTTGGCTTTTGCGTTGCTCGGCTGGATCTTGAGCGCGGCCTCACAGGCCTTCTTGGCTTGAGCGAAGCTCTTGGTCTTAAAATAAGCGAGAGCTAGATTGACGCGGAACGAGGCGTTCTTAGATGCATAGCGGACGCTCCGGCTATGGTGGTTCACCGCCTCTTTGAATTTCCCCTTCTGAAAGGCGACTTGGCCGAGGCCGGAATGCGCTGCCGCAGAGGTCTTCCGCTGGCGTAGAGCTGCTTTGAAAGCTTTACTCGCGTCGGACCATCTGGCGTTCTTGATGTGAGTATT
>CALELH010000592.1 GCA_937902595.1 uncultured Myxococcales bacterium | reverse complement strand
TGTTTGTCCACTCACTGCCGACGGCGCTCATGTCCCCAATCGCGGGTCCACTCGCGGACCGACTGGACCGCAAGAAACTGCTCATCGCAGGTTACCTCGGCGCCGCGACGCTCACCATTGGCATGTGGGGAGCGGCTGACCTCGGATCCGTTTGGTTGCTGCAGGGCGTTCTGTTCCTCAGGGTCTGCGTATCTGGCATCTCAATGACGGCGCGAACCGCCGCTATCCCAGCCATCGTTGGCCGGGCGGATCTACGCCTGGCCAATGCGCTCCTCGGCCTGACCTGGTCAGTTATGTTTACCCTCGGCTTGGCCTTAGGCGGCTTCGCAAGTGAGTACCTGAGCCCGAGCGGAGCGATCTTATTGGACTCACTGACATTCGTCGTCGCGGCCATAGTCGCCTGGGGCCTGCCATCGCTGCAGCCCGCGATAGACGAGAGCGGCCCCCCCCGTCCTGGACTCGCGGATATGCGCGTCGCTTGGCGCTCCATCACGCGGAGTCCACGGCTGCTCTCCACCGTCCTCTCGAAGACGCCCGCGATGGTCGCCAACGCCGGTGCCTGGGTGTCGCTTAACTTGGTGGCTGGGCCACGTCTGGCGCCGCTCACGACCGCCATCGCCCTCGGAGTACTTCAGTGCGCGCGGGCCATAGGAACGGGTCTTGGTCCCCTGGCCCCAGAGCGTCTACTCCCTCGAAACCCACTCATTGGTCCCGCTGTTGCGTTCGCCGGAATCGCGCTTTTCCTGTCCGCTGACTCCATCTGGCTCTCCCTCTTGGCGGTCTGTATATGGGGGGCAGGTGGCGGACATAATTGGGTTGTCGCGACAGCGGAGATCCAAGCGTCCACGAAAGACAACCTCCTGGGTCGCGTCACCTCTATCGACTTCTTGATATTTTCTATAGGAGGCGCCATCTCAGCCCTCGTGGCCGGCGCCCTATGCGACGCATGGGAGAGCCCGACAGCTGGCGCATGGGCCACGACCGCCGCGGGTCTCCTTATCTGGCTCTACTGTCTCTCCCTAAGCCGCCGTTCTCCATCTGCGGACGAGAGCCAACCCGATGAGCAGCAAGGCGAAGGTACCTGACGTAGGTGCGCCGTCTCCCGAGTCACAATCACATCCGCTAGAGCGACCTCCGCCAGCCGTTGACGCCGATGAACACAGCGTCAGACAGAGGCCGTCATGACACGCCTTTCCGAAAGCACAGTCCCCATCACCAGCGCAGCTTGGGTACGGAATAGAGTCCTCGAGAACACATGCCCATACGCTCGGATCATCGATAGAGATGCGGACACACTCTCGCCCCTCTGCACACGCTGTCGCGGCGAGCCCCGTGTTGCACTCGACTGGTACGAGACCAGACTGGGGCTCCTGGGGACAGAAACGTCCGCATGATGGGCGAGCCTCGGGGACGCAGCCGGCAGGAGTACACTGGGGATCATATCGAAAGCCTGGCTCACACTCAGGATACGGACCATCAGTCCGCATATCGCGGGTCACTCGGCCGCCTGTGTCAGCCTGCTCCCCGCCGCCATCCTGGACTGGAGCCAAGACATCACCGGCGTCGACCGCACCTGCATCTGCGGCCGACTCTCCCGCATCGAGGAGCGGTTCAGGTAAGCCACCATCCGTAGTACGCACCAAGTGAACGACCGGATCCGTCCGGACATCGTCCACCAAATCAGCCGAAATTCTGGCGATGTTGGTGATCTGAAATCCATGGGGAGCATCTTCGTTGACCCGAACGGTAAACTCGAAGAAGTGCTGCTGGCCGACTTCAATCGCGTCACCCACCTGCGCTAGGTCTGTCATCAATAAACCAGCCTGCAATGGCATTTGGCCGCCTGGATCGTCGGGGAATGGCTCCATGTCGAGCCGGGCAGATCCCGCAATGTAGCGCGTCCCTCGTGGTACCTGGTCGGTAAGCAAAACGTTTTGGGCCGCAGCGTCGCCCCGGTTCTGGATCTTGATTCGGTACAAGATCTCATCCCCTGGATGCACCTCGCTACCACTTCGAGGCACAGCCTCCTTCTCTGGCTTGAAGGAGTCGAAGTCGGGAAGCAAATGATCAAAAGCCAAGATCATCCAGTTCGTGAAGAGCTGCTCTCCAGCAGTAAGAATCCCATCCCCTCGCGGAATAGTGAGTAGGATCTCAGCCTCTTCATCACCTGCTTGGATGGCTCGCTCAATGAAGAACCGATCGAGATCAACCCCTGTGACCCCCTGGCGGCATCGGCCATCGGCGGTCCCGGTGTTTACCGTCCCGTTAAACAGGTTGTTTACGGGATTACAGGCATCGGTGACTTGGCGTCCATTTACGGAGAGCTGGTCACCTTGAATAGCTAGATCTCCCTCCAAAACCATCAACGCGAGGTCGACAGTCGGGTCTGGAGGGGCGAGGAAGCCACTCGGAAACAAGCGGCGGTCGACTCCTGAGTTCAGCTCGAAGCCCTGATAGTAATATAGGCGGCGTGTAGGGAAGTTCGCGTTGTCCTCGTAGACGATGATGAGAGACCATGCGCCGATGGTGAGGCTGCCTAACGCGGCGATTGCCGTCGCGGGATCATCTCCACGGGCTCCGGGGATATCAACATCGCTCAGAGTCCAAACACCGTTCAGTGCGCCTCCGCTAGCGTGGTGCTCTTGAACCTGAGCGGTCACATCAGCGTAGTTTGAATAGAACCCCAGCTGACATGCGGTGTCAGCACCACAGATAACGCCAGCGATCTGGCAATCCTGTGGCGGCGCACCATCTTGAAAAGCCTCTGAAAGCTCCGGAGACGCTATGGCTGCTACCGAGGCTCCTCCCGGCAAGGCGAGGGTGACCTCGTTATCCGGCGCTTGGTTCGCCGGGGTGGAGGCAACCCAATTCAGCCGCGCATGCAAGACACGCAAGGTTTCGCTCTCAGGGATATCGTCGAGAGTGACGCTTGAACGGTCGCGTCCATTACAATTGACCCCCCCGATCTGGGCGCCACCACAGGCGACCCCACCACATTCGAGGAGCGTGTCGGCCGTCGCTGAAAACCCGACCTTGCCTTCGAAGACCAGAGTTGGGTTCGGTCCCAGTGGTCGAGCCCAAGTCAGAGAATATCCGGCAGCGACTATGAGTAAATTCGCGAGCACCAAACGAAACAGAGTGTTCATGGCTTCTCCTCCCTACTACGACCAGAGTCTAGCTTAAGTTAGGACCTTGGGGATACCTGCCTCGCCTCTTCTATAAAGCTCTGATACCTCTGAATGAGCCGGTCTCCAAACGGATCCACGACGGCCGAATAATCACCGCGAAGCGCTAAGCCATCAGACCATGACGTACACAAGCCTCTCAAAACGGTGACCAAGTCTTCATCGCTGCTATATCGATGCTCCCTTGGAAAAAGCTCACGGTAAGAGAGTCGATCGGGTACGACGGGCCTCGCCCCAAAATGAGCGGCCTCCAACATCGAGATTCCGAAAAATTCATGTCGGGCCACAGAGACAGCGATGTCAGCGGACATCAACGCGCCTTCATAATCGGACCGAGAGTCCAGAAACCCCCAGTGCAAGATGCGGTCACTCAGCGCATGTCTCGCGGTCTCAAAGACAGGCGGAGCTCGACGGTAGCGTTCTCCACAGACGATCAGGCGGTACGAGACTCCCTCAGACTTGAGACGCATCAGGGTCTCAAAGAAGACTTCGGGCGCCTTATCGTGCTCCCAGCGGTGATTCCAGAGGATGATGGGGCCTTCATCGACCGCGCCCCGTGGAAAGAGTGGCTTAACGGACTCGAGCGCAGGTAAGTCTAATGGAACCCCCAATACGGTAGATCGCGCTCTAATCTGCTCGATCCATTCAGGCGGCTTCCGGTCAGGCATCTGGCCTAGAAGGCGCGCGGCTTCCTCTAGAAAGCTGTCACGGTTCCAAACGCTGTTAAAGACACAGTGGGTCGCGGCGAGGGATGACACCATCTGGCTGATGCCAAAGTGATTATCACCCTCACGAACGAACTCTGGTCGCACCGGGTAGGCGAGCTGATTCTCGTGAAAATATAGAACTCTGGGGATCTCTTGTAGCTTCGGGCACAGCGCGAGCAGATCCGCCAAATTAAGAAAAGATCCTGCCCACAGCAGATCGTAGTCACCCTCAAGAATGTCTCGGTTGGCCAGAGCAAAATAGACCGCGCTCCCTCGCGCACGCCACTTCCAGTAACGTCCGGGCAACGTCAGCGTCGTCCATTCTGCGTCCACCGTCTCGCACAACCTTCGCGTAAAGGTCGCATGAGAACCAGCCTCGAAGGGCTCAATATATAGGACGCGGATACGAGACAAGGTAATCGGCCTAATCTGAAGTTTTGATAGCTTTTACGGAGATAGTCTACCGAAAATTGAGTGATAATAATGCATCGCGTCGCGGACCAGAATACAATAAACTTGTTTAGACTGTTCGCCAGAAGGTCTCTGCGCTTACAGGTCATTAACCTTATTTGTTGGGAGATAAGCCCACCGCTCGGACTCCGCTCCGTAGCTTCGGTTGGGCCCGGAGTCATTTGAAGAAACTCGAACCCACAGTCGGCCTAACAACGGCGGTCGCTATCGGCGTCAGTTCCATGCTGGGCCCCGCGATCTTCGTACTCCCCGGTCTCGCCTATGCGAAGACGGGATCGTCTATTTGGCTCGCTTATTTGGTGGCAGGGATCTCAGTGTTGCCCGCGGCCATATCCAAGGCGGAGCTGGCCACGGCGATGCCTGCCTCCGGTGGAACATACGTATACATATCGAGAGCCTTTGGCCCACTCGCCGGTACCATCGCAGGCCTCGGTCTCTGGATGTCTCTCTTGCTCAAGAGTGCCTTCGCGCTCATTGGCTTCGCCGCGTACCTCTATGTCGTCGCACCCAACGTCGACATCAAGCTCGCAGCGCTCTGTCTTCTCGTCGGTATCACAGTCCTCAACATCATGGGCGTCAGCAAGGTTGGTAAGGCTCAGCTTGGGGTGGTCTCTATCAGCGTAGCCGGTCTCGTCGCTTTGATGTTTATGTCGACAGATTCGATGAACGCACAGCACTTTGAGAATCCATTCCCAGAAGGTGGTAGTGGGTTTATCGCCGCAGCGGCGTTCGTTTTCTTCGCGTACTCTGGAGTCACCAAGGTGGCCGCCATGGCCGAAGAGATAAAGAATCCAGAGCGAAACCTCCCCCTCGCGATGTTCATCGCGTTGTTCATCGCCGCCGTGCTCTATGGTCTAGTGACCTTCATTCTGGTGGCGGTTGTTCCTGGCTCAGAGTTAAGTGGAAACGCCTACCCGATCTATCTTCTCGCCGACGCTGTCAGCGGTGAGTTAGCGGGGAAAGCGATCATCGGTCTCGCGATCTTGACGATGACAGCCATGGCGGCAGCAGGGTTGCTCGCCTCCTCCAGGTTCCCTTTCGCGATGAGCCGAGACCATCTGTTGCCCGATTCCTTCTCTCACATCGATCAACGCTTCAAGACCCCCATTATTGGTATCGTGGCGACCGCTTTAGTCATGGGTGGCGCGATACTTTTCTTAGACATCGGGCCGATCGCGAAGCTGGCGAGCGCCTTCAAGATCATCATCTTTATGGTGATTAACCTCGCCATCATCGTGCTGCGCGAGAGTCGGGTAGAGTGGTACAGGCCGACCTATCGTTCTCCCCTTTACCCTTGGGTTCAGATCTTTGGCCTCGTCACCGAGGGCATCCTCCTATTGACTATGGGGATCGGTCCCGCGATCGCCGTATTCGCCATCGCTGGCGTCGGAACACTCTTATTTTTCTTGTACGGCACCAGGCGCACTAATCAGCGCGGAGTTATGTCAAAGCTCGGCAGCAGACGGGAGTTGCTGGAGGAGGCGTACAACCACAACACTCAAGAGCTTCGACGGACTGCTGCGAGTCAGACACCGAACGTCCTTGTCGCAATGAACGCCGGTGTTCGTTCTCCTGAGATTCTTGTGGAGGTAGGCGTCGCGCTGAGCGGTGATACGCCGGTCCGCGCGCTCCACATCACTGAGGTTCCGGAACAGATTCTAGACCTTGACGCGGTCGAGGAAGAGGTCACTGTGACCTCGCTGAGGCGGCGCGTAGCGGCGATGAGCATCGACCGGGATCATGAGATTGAATTTGATGCGGTCGCCTCCCACGATAGCATCGCGACCATTCACCGAGCCGCGAGTGAGAGTGGTCCAGAGTGGGCGGTCCTCGAGTGGGCTGGCCGCCGAAATAGGGATCTCTTCATCAGAAATCCACGCCAATGGCTCCACCGCCATATGCCGTGTAATCTCGCTTTATTCCATGACGCCGGTGTTCGATATATTCGAGAGATTATCGTCTATCCTGAGCCCGGCCCCGACGACGCGCTGGTCGTGCAGACCGCCGATCATCTCGCTGAGACCTACGGAGCATCCCTTACCTTTGCGCGCTTCATCGATGACGCGGCGGAAGCAACGGATGTCCAACAACAGGTGGACTACCTAGATCAGATACGCCAAATCAGCGAATCCCGATCTAACACGGTGCTGGTACGCGGTAAGGGCTTCGTGGATGCGATGTCTAATATGACAGCCGGCTATGACCTCCTGGTCATGGGGGCCCCTGCTGAACGTGGGCTCAAAGCGATGCTCGGTACGAAGAAGGATCAACTTACAGAGCATGCCGGTTGCTCCGTGCTCTGGCTTTCAACTCCCCAAGAGAAGATCCATGGCCCGATAGCCGTGTCCGGAAGCTCAAACAAATTCGATCTTCTAAAGCACATTGAAGATGGATGCCTTCGAGCTAAACAATCGATCCAGAACAAAAATCAGGCGTTCACCTACTTCGCCTCGAGCTTTGCCGAGAGTAACAGAAGTAGTCACGAAGAGATCCACGACGCTCTGTGGACGAGGGAGCGAACTCAAAACACATCAGTGGGATACGGTGTCGCCCTACCCCACGCGACGATCCCAGGTCTTGAGACCACCACTCTGGGCATCTTTACCCTAGAGGACCCATTGTCATACCAAGCCATCGACGGACAGCCTGTCGACGTCTTCATCGTAACTTTAGGGCCACCGGAGGACCGGCAGACGCACCTCTTGCTTCTAGCTACTGTGTCGAAGCTCATCCTTCACACCAAGCTACTCGATGAGCTGAGAGCTGCGACAGACGCCGACGCACTACAGCGCGCCCTTGAGCGGAATCTCGCTCGGCTACCTGACGAGGACTAGCCTACCTGCCCCACGCTGAATTTAGGTGTTCCTTCGAGCGAAGTGAGCGGAACTATCGCCCAGAACGCCCCTGATGTATCATGTGAGTTGTGAACCTGCTTCCCGCACATATCGATACATCAGACCGCCCTCCTCTAGAGTGTGTTAGCGTCGCCCACGACCCTCTGGGCAGCCCAGTGCCGGCGGTGCTCGCAGACCGGATTATGGTCGACGTCATCCATGATGGAAACGTGATCCCTGACAAGTTTCTGAGGGGCCAATATGGGCACCCGCTCCTCGGTGAAGCAAAGCTACCGAAGGAGTCTGTACGTGAACGTGACTGGGGCGCCGAGCTCATCGCGTCTAGCCTGGCGTCGTCCTTACACCTTGGGAAGTACTACCGGGTGACGACCGCGCGTACGCTCCTCGATTTTGGGCGCTTCCCCGGCATCACACCAGCCGACGCCGACCATCTGAGCAGGTACGCGATCAACTACCCCTTCTCGGCGGGGCTGTCATATATCCAAAAGCGTCAGCTATTGGAGTCGTATTATGACCGTATCTCGGAAGGCATGGACGCTGCGCTGAATGGGAAGCTCCTCAAGATAGCGATTCACACCTACGACAAGCGTAACCCGTCAATGTTTGAGCGGCCTTCAGTGAGTATCCTGACTCGGCCACTGGGACACCAGCATCTGAGCAGCCGTCCTTTCCCGCATTTTGACCCAGCGTTCCCCGCCAAGGTCATCGAATACACGGCAGACAGACTCCTCAGGTCACGTATCGCGCAGACTCTAGAAGAAGCCTCCATTCACACAGCCGATAACTTCCCGTATTCCCTGCCCGAAGGTAGCGTCGAGGTGCGCGCACAGGTTTGGTACTTCTTCCAGCATGCACGCCAGTCCTACCAAGGGTCGGCACCACCCAGAGCGCTCAGTGTCGCTAGTGGCCGCTGCCCCAGAGAGTTAGTCTGGAATATGCTGATGGACACCAACCTCAGATCCGCTGAGAGTCAGGCCCTGAGAAGCTATCTTCACATGTTCCGAAATGCCCCGGCCGGAGACGAAGAGCTCTTCTTAGCCGCACGAGAAGAGTACGAGCGGATCGCAGACTTCCTGCGCCGTGAGAAGAAGGTGCTCGTCGACCAGTACCGGGATGCGCAATATCGGCCCAGTACAATCCTCATCGAGGTGCGTAAAGACCTCGTGTGGGACTTCGAGAACGGCGTACCAAAGGGGCCAAGAACGGATAACGCCCAGTTCATCTCCAGGAAGATCGCCATCGCGATTCAGCAGTACCTGGATAATGACCGTCTTGAGAAGTCTCGCTCGAGCATCAATCGCACTTTCCTGTAAAGATTTTGTGAGCACATTTTATCCGAGACACCATGGTGCTAGACTCCTTGAGTGCCTTGCTCAGGCTTCCTGAGTAAATGGGCTAGATAGGAGAGCGTTCATGAGCGGTGATATCACCGAAACCCAATTAGACGGCCTCAGAAAGCTCGCTCGGACCTACCGCGCGGGAGAGGTTATTTGCATCGAGGGCGAGCCAACCCGAGACCTCATGTTTCTCCTTCAAGGGGCCGTGGAGGTGGTCCAAGCCGACCAAGTCGTAAAGACGATTCGCGGACACCAGGTTTTCCTAGGGCAGATCGCCTTCTTCGCATCTCAACGACGCACAGCGACGCTCCGGGCCAAGACCCGATGTGACATCGTGCGAATTAGAGAGGAGCGAATTGAAGGTCTCCTCGCCGCGATGCCTACTCTGTCCCTCCGCTTAATCCGAGACATCACCGAGATGTTTATCTCCAAGGAAGATGAGGTCAGCCGATATCGGGAATATGGATCACATGCTCATAACGCCATGCGAGCGCACGAGCTTGTGGGGGTAGTCGAGAGCTATATCCCGACGCTCCTAGCGAGCCTCCTTGTGGATATTCCTCCCCTGGTGAGACTCAACCTGGCGATGGGCTTGATCGACGCGACCGCTGGGCATGTCGACTTCAAGAACCTCATTATGAATCGAGTGGGGTTCCCAAGAGAGATCAAGAAAAAGGAAGCCCGTCGCGTGCTCGAAAACGCGATGAGCAGCCTGCTCCGCGAGAAGAGCAGCATCAGCGCAGAGGAGAAGCTTCCAGACGAAGCGGTCGCTGCGCTTGAAGGCGCCGTACAAAAAATAACCGTTCTTCATGAGGCCCTTGGAAAGCTGAATGACCTACGTCTTACCGTGGGCGCTGAGAACGAGCTTCGCGGTCTGCGTAATCGGCTGCCAGGACTTGAGACTGCGCTTGAGGAACACCATGTTGGTGAAGCCCTCGACCACATCGATAATTGCGTGGAGCACACTACAAAGATGAGAAGCTTCGCCGCACTCCAACGATCCTCTGATGTGTATGGGGCCCAGGTCGAGCTTGTCGCAGATCTTGTCCATGAGATTCAATCGGCCATCGACTCGGTCGCTGATGGTGACAGAGAAGGCACCATTAGGCGCCAGATATTGGATCACCTCCGCTTCGAAATCTGAGGTCTCAGCGAAGCCACACCCACCTACTCGATCCGCAGTCCCCCATCCTTAAGGAGTTCGCCCGATGATCACGCTAGACATCCAAGGTCATATCGCTCACATCAAGCTTGACCGGCCAGAGAAGCTCAACGCGATGAACTGGGACTTCTGGCAAGGCATGCCAGGGATCATCGACAAGGTGAACGCGGACTTCAACGTTCGTGCCGCGGTACTCTATGGAGAAGGAAAGGCATTTAGCGTAGGGCTAGATGTATTCGACGTCATCCCAAGACTCGGAGTAACGGGCACAGGTCCAGATGGCGAGCGACAGAGAAAGCTCCATCAAATCATCCGAGATATGCAATGGACCGCGACCTGTGTTGAACGCTGCCGGGTGCCGGTCATCGCGGCCGTAACAGGCATGTGCCTTGGAGGCGCCATCGACCTGATCACCGCCTGCGACCTTCGGGTTGCGTCCAAGGACGCAGTGTTCGGTGTGAGGGAGACCAAGATGGCGATCGTGGCGGACATCGGGACCCTACAGCGGCTCCCGCGGGTCATCGCTCCGGGGATCGCCCGCGAGCTGGTCTATACTGGTCGGGATTTCGACGCGAACTATGCTGCTCAGATTGGCCTGGTGAACACGGTCTTCCAAGATCGAGACGACGCCATCAATGGCGCGCTGGCTATAGCCGAAGAGATCGCGGCAAACGCCCCGCTGGCGGTCCAAGGATCGAAGCAGGTCATGAACGAATCCAGCTCTCGAGACATCGACCGTGAGCTTGAATATGTAGCCACCTGGAACGCAGCTCATCTCATGAGCCAGGATCTAGGACACGCCATCGAGTGCTTCGCGACTAAAACGACGCCCAATTTCCAAGGAAAATAGACAGCGAGAGCGGAGCTCGAGAGGGGCTGACTTGATTGCTTAGTCCGTGTAGAGCACAGCTGGCGGACGCTACTCGACCGGTAAGCGAACGACGTCGCCGGCCTGGGCTGGCCCTTCGCCTGAGACCTCTCCAATGCTCATCTTCTGCTGAACGCTCTTAAGGACCACGGTCCCAATCTCTTGCTCATCGTATCCCAGAATTGAGCCATCCGGACCCTTAATAGCCTCTCCGCGGCGGATCAGCTGGAACGTGTCCCCCTTGCGTAGGTTCACGTCATGCCCAGCGTCGATGAAGGCCTTTTTCCCTGACGCAGAGACGACTTTACCTTCCCACGGAGTCGCCTTGATTCCGTCGACGAGTTCTTTAATTGCAGCCTCGGCAGCAGCTCGCGTGGCGACACCTAGGGGCGTTCGGGTCCAAGCCTCACCACCGAAATCGACCCCGGCGTATGCACCAGCTGCGCCGAACTTCTTACTGTCGATCTCGCCTTTCCCATTCGCAGCCACAAGCACTTTACCGGTCTCCTGATGAACCAAGCGTACGTCAATGCCAACCACCGCCTTATCCTGATGATAGGTGAGTCCGCCCAACTGAGGAATCTGAAGACCACCCGCGCTTCCACTCACGTTTGGCTCGAACTCGGTGACAGAGCCAATCAGAACCGCCTGCGCTCCCAGGAGCTTCCCTTTCTTCGCTGTCGTCTTCTTATTGAAGTACTTGCCTAGGTTGCTCTCAAGATCCAGATTCCCGGTGACCTTCTTGATCTGCTGACGCTCTAGGACCGCTACACGACCGGATTGCACGAGCGCCGTAGTGATCTGGTCTGTAAGGCTGGGCGCTACGCCCTCCCATTCCATATTCTCAAAGAGCTCCTCAGAGCCTTCGAGTTCCTTGAACTCGCCAACAGCGACCCTAATCTTAGGTCCGTTATATGCCGTGGCCAAACGAGCCTCGATGCTCTGTTTTCCTTCTTCTTTTGGCTGGGCTGCTGGCTGAGGACCCTGTGGGACATTCGGGATCGCCGGAGCGCCGCCACACCCCAAAAAGCCACACGCTAGAAGAGGTAACCACCACCGCATCAGAAGCTCCCGTTGATGGTGATCATGCCTGATGTCTCTTCACCGACGGCGTCCATATTGATGGTCATGGCGTCGACACCGGTAATGTAGGCGTCAGAGACAGCGACTGCCCAGAGCGCACCTAAGCCGATGAGAAAGTAGTTCACACGATCATAGTGGCCGTTCGCCACTTCACGCTCTTCGACCGTGTCAACGGTGTTCTTATTGTATTCATTCTCTGCCTGGGTCGCTAAGACCGTGGACGTGATGGCGCCCGCCGCCATCCCTACAAAGGTCGCCGAATATGCTAAGCCACGGCTCAAGTCCCCCGTGTATATCTGGCCCCAGCCAGGAAAGACGGCCGAGCGGATCGCCGCGCCGAGCTTACTCTTTACCTCAACGACGTCTTCGCTAATCGCGACCATCCCCGCTTTCGGAAAGATTTGGTCTGCGGCCGTGACCACCCGACCGGTCTCGCTATCCACGATGCGGGCTGTAATCAAATAATCAGCGCCAGATGCGGAGATGCTGCCAAGCACGATGTTGCTCGCCCCCAGGAGCTTACCGACGGAGACCGCTCCGTCCGACGAGAGCTCTCCCTTCTCGCTGCGCTTCAATTCGGAGATCACAGAGTCTAAGCGGTCACGCTCGACCTGAATAATCTTTGGGTTTTGCGCCAAACGACTCGAAAGCAGCTCGGAGGAAACCCTACCCAACTGATGCTCTTCCGCGTCCGGGTCTTGCACCTTAAATGGGAGTACAGCCATTCGTCGATAGCCGGCGCCGGCGGTCTTATCCATGCCACCTACAAGGCGAGTCGCTAAACTCTGGACACCTTCCTGAACGCTGCCCTTGCGATCATTATGCTTCTCGGTCGCTGCGGCTGCATTTTCAGTGGTCTCGGCTGGCGCCGCCTCTTCATCAGCCTGGGCCGAAAGAGGTAGCAAGCAGAGCGCTAGCACCAATGCACTGGCGAACGTTCGCAAGAAACTTAATCTAATAATCATGTCGTTCTCCTCCTCGAACACGAGACTGGCATAATCCATATACCGGCCGGGTGCCCTTCCCCCAATAGGTACAACACAGACGCACCGCATAGTAGCAAGTTTCTGGCCCAAAGATAGCCCGTTTTGAACCTATTCCTCAGGGCATAGGAAGCCTCAGAATAAGATGAGCGCGCTCTAGCGCTCCAATAGCTCACGCACTAGGCGCGGAAGCTCTGATGGCGCGATTGCGACGCGGTCAGGTACGAGGGTTCCTGTGTCTTCGGCGTAACCCCAAGCGCACCATATGATCGGTACGGAGCAGGCGCTCGCGCACCGGATGTCTCCCTGAGAGTCTCCGATCATGACAGCTGTTCCTCCGCCGCATAGACGGATCGCCTCTTGGAGAGG